>JAFNRE010000108.1:0-3066 GCA_017385735.1 Mycoplasmataceae bacterium | reverse complement strand
GTTTCATGAAATTGTTCATTAATTTCTTTCATGACTAACATTGCTTTATCATAAGTACTTGAAATTGCATAAGAAATTGGAACATAAATTACAAGTTGATATTGTTTTAATAATTCTAAGACTTTGTTTTTAATAACTTCTGGATTAACTAAAGCAGTTTTCAAGTCTTTTTTTTGTAAAAGCAAATCATCAATTTCTTGTTGTGAAATATTTACATTTTCTGCAAATGATTTAATTTCATTATTTACTACATAAATGATATTATTTGGAACAACAAAAATATCATTATCTACATCATCATTAATAATTCCACTTGATGAGTCATATAAATATGCAACTTTTTTCATTTATATGCTTCTTATATAATTTTTATTAAATTTAAATATTTAAAAATATGAATTTGAATTAGATTAATCTTGTGTATCATTCAACTACATAAGTTTCATTAATATCCAAGTTTAGTTCAGGTCTTTGTGGATATCTTAAATATGTACCTTTTTTATCTGCTGAAACTTCTACAAATCCTAAAGGTTTAATAATTTCATTGGTATTAACAACTGGTAATTTTTTACTTTTTTCTTTAACTTCAATACTATCTTTTAATGCAACAATTGTTGAAGGAATATCACATTTTTTACCATTTAATAAAATGTGACCATGACTTACTAATTGTCTTGCTGCTTTTCTTGTTGGAGCAAAACCCATTCTATAAACTAAATTATCAAGTCTACTTTCAAGAACAATTAATAAGTTCATTGATAAGTTACCCTTCATTTTTTCAGCAATACTAAACATTCTTCTGAATTGTCTATCAGTAATTCCATACATGTATTGCAATCTTTGTTTTTCTCTTAATTGTTCACCATATCCAGTTAACTTAACTTTCTTATCACCATGTTGTCCTGGTGCAGTTGTTCTTTTTTTACCTTTTAAAAATTCTTTATTATTTTCTAATAAACTAATACCATATCTTCTTGATTTTTTGAATATACTTCCTGTATAACGCATTTTAAATCCTTTTATTTTATAAAACTAATTGCATAAGAAAAAACGTTATAAGAATTCATTATGTTTGATATTTCTAAACATTTCAGTTGTCAGTAAACTTAGTTTGTATCCTAATCATGTAAATATCAAATAAATAATTTATTCTTATTGCTGACTTACACTTCTTTAATAATATCACAATATCTAAAAATCTTTTTCAGATTTAATTTTATAATTATTGCTGATATGGATAATAAACAAAATTTTGATGATTTTCCTTCTTTATTAGATCTTTCAAATAAACAAACTGAACAAACTTTACAAGCAAATAGTATTCAAACAAAAAAATCAAGTTTGCAAAATCATGTAAATAAAGAAGTTAAAAAAGTAACAAATTTGTCTGTGAATGCTGTTAATAAAAGTATTGATAAAACTTACAATACTGTTATTAAACTAAAATCAAAATTAAAAAATAATTATTTAGCTAAAAAAACAAGTTGAATTAGAAGATTTTTATTGAAGTTATTATCTAGTAATCCATTGTTAAAAACTTTAGTTTTGTATTTAATTGTTATTTTTATTTTTGCTGGTATTTTAATTTGTAAAGATGTACAAATAAGTAGTTTTTATCATTCAAGTCAAAATAATTTCTTTTTTAGTTTTTTTACAAGTTTATCTACTATTACAGCAACTGGAATGATGCTAAATCCTATTCCAGAAACTTTTAATATTAGTGGACAAGTAGTTTTGTTTTTTTTAATTGAATTTGGGGGAATAATTTTTTCTTATATTGTAAATAATGTTTATTTAAGTTTTAGAGAAAATGCAGGAAATAAATTTAATAATCAAGCAATAGTGCAAATTGAAAAAGGTGAAGATAGTATATCTAGTTCTTTATCAATGATTAAATGAAATATTTTTGTAATTGGAGGAATTCAATTAGTATTTGCTTTAACTTTATGAGCTTGTTTTTATTATATACCTGGATATGAACCAGCAAGCAATCCTATAACTGGGCAATATTATGTTGGATATACACATACAAAAACAATTCAATATCATAATGTTGCTTTAAGTTTATGAAGTGGTGTTTTTGATTCAGCAGGAGCATTATCTAATGCAGGAATGACCTTGTTTGGTAGTGCTAATGCTATGGTATACAGAAACGGAATAGGCATTATTGTACAATTTTTATTTGCTTTAGAATTTATTTTAGGTGGAATTGGTTTTCCTTTATTTTATGATTTAGTACTAAAAATAAAGATGCACAAAAGAAACCAAAAATACAAATTATGTTTGTATTCTAAATTAAGTTTATATGCAGTTTTCTTTGTAACAATTATAACAACATGTTTTGCTTATGCTTTTGCTTATACTGATCATCATACTCAAGCTTTATTATTAAGTGCTAATTATGATAATAATCACAAACTAAATACCATTTATTCTCCTTTTGGTACAAATCCAGAAGTAAGTAAAAATTGAGCAATATTTTTTAGTATGTTAAATACACATTCAGCAGGATATAGCAGTTTTAATTTGGAATATTTATCATATGGAAACAAGTGAGTTTATATTATTAGCATGTTTATTGGATGTTGTCCTTCAAGTAGTGCTGGAGAAATAAAATTAGTAATGTTAATAAGTACATTCTACTTTATAACTAAAAGACTAAAGATTTTTAATTATTTTTTAAAACTAAAAGGATCAATTACTAAAGCAATGATTTTTAATAGTATTATGATTCTTATCTTAGGATTAATTATTTCTATTATTGCTACAATTTGTTTCTTCTTTTTTTATATTGGACCAAATTATACAGGATATAATCATTTATACAATAAAAGTATTGATACAATTTTTTTAGGAGTTAGTGTATATAGTATGTGTGGTTTAACTCCAGGAAATATTTGAGATCAAAATTTTTTTGGAGAATTAACTACTTTAATTGTAATCTTAACTTCACAAATGGTTTTAGTATTTAGTATCTTTATTGTACAAGCAAATAGTTTGAATAGTGATGAACAAAGAAAACAAAGATTAATTAAAAACAGACAATTAGTAAAATCGGCTGGAATG
>JAFNRE010000107.1:0-6088 GCA_017385735.1 Mycoplasmataceae bacterium | reverse complement strand
GGGCCGTGTCTCAGTCCCATTGTGTCTGTATTGCCTCTCAGCACAGATACTCGTCATTGACTTGGTGGGCCGTTACCTCACCAACTATCTGATAAGCCGCACCCTCATCATAAAGCAATAGAAACCTATTTTTAAACATTTTCTGATGTCATAATAATGTCCTATGCGGTATTAACTAAAATTTCTTTTAGGTATCCCCCACTTTATGGTAGATTGGGTACGTGTTACTCACCCGTTTGCCACTAGTGTATTGCTACACTCGTTCGACTTGCATGTATTAGGCATGCCGCCAGCGTTAATCCTGAGCCAGGATCAAACTCTCAAAAATTGACGAATTATTATTTAGTTTTCAAAGAACTTTCTTGTTTTGTAATTTTTGAACAAAACTTAATTATTATATCGCATTTATTATTTTTTAAATAAATTTTTATAAAAAGAAGAATCATTCAAACATTAAAATATAACACAATATAAAAAAATTATCAATTAATTTGAAGATAAATAAATTAACTTAGTAAAGAATCTACTAATATTGTTCGTGTTATTGAACAAACTGACTTGTTAAGTATATCACAAAATTTTATTTTTATAAAAAAATTATTTTTCTATTTTATATATCTTAGTAATTTTGTAATCAAATAAAAATCTTTTTTTAATAATTCAATAAGCAATTGTATAAACGATAATTAAGATTGCTACTGCTAGAAAATAAAACAAGATGTTAATATAACTGCCATGACCTGAAACCTTACCAGCACTTACAATTGGTAAATCAGGATTAATTGCTGTAAATCGTGAATATACACTATATCCACTAAATTTCACAATTTCATTATGTTCATTAATATAGTAAGCACCAATTGGAATTCAATTTAAGATAATATCCATAATCATATAAGAAAGAAAGAAAATTAAAACATATATAAGCACTAACCAATATCCATTTTTATTAATAATTCAATTACCTTTTCTATTTAAACTACAAACGGTCAAACTAAAAAAGATCATATATATTGGTCCAGGAGCATGTGGCATAATTAAAGCACCTAATGTTATTGGATTTGTTTTTGAACCAAAGTTTACATTATTTTTTTCAATAACTGCAGCAGGAAATAAAGCACATGCAACAATAATTAAAACTACAGTTATATAACAACTTGATATTAATAAGAAAATATTATTATTTTTTAATTTTGTTTTTTGAAAAAAGAATAAATATAAAAAATAAGAAATAAAGACAAAAAAATTACTTCAAAAAGTAAATGTGAAAAAGATTGTTCATCAAGGAAAATAACCATTTCATAATCTGATATCATTTTGTGTAATAATATCATTAGCAAACATTAATCCTAATGTGCATCCTTGATAAACAAAACCAATAAGTGCTAATATAAAAATGACTACATATCTTTTTTTTAATCAATATTTTAAATATTTACTTGTATATTTTGTTTTAAAGACAATGTCACAATCTTTGAATTCAGTAAAAGTTGAAGTGTTCATAATATGTATTTTTATTAATTATTATATAGACATATTACTCTAAAGCACCATAAGATTCATATAAATCTAATGCATATATATGACTAATTTTGTTTGTATATAAATCATATTGATAATAAACTTCACCAATTTTTAATTGTAATTTATTATTAATAACTTCATTTTTAAAAATATCAGTAACATCATTTTTAATTAATTCATTTAAGTGAAATTTTTCTTTATGCAAAACTTCAATATTTTTAAATGGAATAATTTTTGGCACAATTATAAAATTACTATAATTCATTAAAATAAAGGTGATAATGTGATAATCATGTATTTTATTATTGATATCAATCATTTGATTAATATCAACATCATCTTTCGTATTTAATAAGTAATATTGCAATCAAACAAAACCATATTTTTTTCAATTAAAATCTAAAGATCAATTGATTGAAGTATTTTTAATTAATTCAATCATTAAATTATATGTATTTTGATTTGTTAAATATTGATATAAATCAATATATTTTTTATCAATAATATTAAATTGAAAGTTATATAAGAAGAAATTAGAATCTATATCAATACAAATATTCATTAGATAAATGGTATAAAACAATTGAGGATTATTTAATAATAATTTTTTAAATTCATTATCTACTTCTTCTTTATTATTTAGTAACGGTATCAATGAATTAAAGTCTTTTAATTCATTTACCAATAAATCTTCATTAATAATAATTGCTAAAGTATAAAGTTTTACTAAAACTGCTTCATAATGTTTGAAATTAAAAATCTTATTTGTATTTCTGTCAAAAATAGTACATAATTCATTTTCATTTAAAAATAATTTTGCTTTATTATGTACAAATTCAATCACTTGACTAGGAACAAGATTTTTGATTAGTGTTAAATCAAAAATTGCAGAATTTACCATTAAATCAAATTGATTTGAATCAAATAACAATTGAAACAAATTATCAATACTATCAAAAGGTTGATTAATAACTTTATCAAGATAACTTTTTAAATTTGCTAAAAATTGATCTAAGTGCAAAAATAAATTAAAGTTATAGTGAATTGAATAAAACCTTTTATATAATTTTGAATTAATATTTGAAGTTGATTGATCCAAAATAATTTCATTAAAAAGATATGTAAAAGCTTTAATGTTACTTAAATAATTTGCTTGCATAATTATTTCAGCAATAAATCTATCTTGTTCAATAATGCTTGTATTTAATTTATTTAATGCTAAAGGATTGTTCAATTCTTTAAAATTAAAACTAATATTTAACGAATTTTGCCCATTATTTACTAAGTAATCATAAATATTTTGCTTAGAATATTTTAAGATAAACATAATAATGATTTCCATTGGACTTATATATTTAATGTATTGTCCAATATTAGTAAAATAGTTATTTAAATCATATAAAAAATTATTTAAAACTAAATATGAATTAATCTCATTTGCAAAAGCATTAAAAATATTTTCAAGATCGTTATAAATTTTTAATTTTGTATCACTTCTAGCATTAAAAAATCATAAACAATTTTCATCACTAGGCAAATAATTCTTATTCAATCAATCTAATAAAATGATCTTAGCAGTATCAGGTTCATATTTAATTTCAAAAAAATTAAAAATATATTTGTGTAATAATTTCTTTTGTTCATCTCCTAATTTGTTTAGATCTTCATCATTCAAAAATAAAACAAAATCAATATTTTTATTATCCTTTAATACTCACATAGCATTTAATAGTTCTAGTTGTTCATTAATATTTAAATAACTAAAGTCATTAATAATAAACATTGTTGGAATAATAACAATTTCTCCAGGTTTTTTTAAAAAAGTATTTTTAAAATGAAAATAACTTCTAATATCTAAAACTTTTGCTATTCCAACTGTTATTTTTTTAAAATCACTTTCTTTTTCATTAATATTGTTAATTAAACTATTAAGAATTTTGGATTGATCATTAAGATTCATGGGGATATTTTTCTCAATTTTATAGTTTTTGTAATAAAGATAAAACAAGAATCATGAAATAAAAATAAATAAAATACCAGGAACAATTAAACCTAAAGTTTGTCCTCACCCAACAGGACCATCTAATAAGTTAGATTCTGGATCTAATAGATATCTTAAATTAGTGCAACCAAGAATAAAAATCGATGCACCTAAAGATGCTAAAACTGAAGCAACTAAAGAAATAATTGTATACTTTCTTTGCAATTTATTATAGTCAGTTTCAGACATTTTGTTAATTACTGCATCAAGATCTTTTTTAAATTGGACTTGTTTATTATTGTCATAACTTGGTGCTTTAATTAAAGTTTTAGTATTTTTAAAAATTGTGCTTGTGATGTTATCATTTTTATTAATATTTTCATTAGTTTGTTCTTGATTTTTTTCTGACTTAGAATCAGGGAATAAATTATCAACAATTAAAGAAATAAAATTTTCACTATTAACATTTTCTAAACTAATACATTGTTTAGGTTGATCTTTTGTATTTTTATTGATATTATTGTTATAGTTTGAATTAATAGTATCTTTAATACTTGCTAAAAAAGTTTGTTTTCCACATCCTTCTTTACCAGTTATTGCAACTATATTATTTTTGCTTGCTTCAATAACTTCATTAACTTTAGCAGTATAACTTTCAGAAATAATCAAATTTTTATTTTGATGTTCCATAATAATTAATTTTATAAATTAATACACTATAGTAAATTTAAAATAGATTTTTTCTTTTTAAGAATTATTTTTTAGAAACAACTAAATAAAATATAAATAAAATCCAAATTTAATTAATAAATAAAAATAATTTCTATTTTTTAAAAAAATATATATAATTAGTTTATTAGTTTTTATTTTGCTATATTTGGCCACTTAGCTCAGCGGTAGAGCAACCGGCTGTTAACCGGTTGGTCGTAAGTTCGAACCTTACAGTGGCCGCCATTTATGGCCTGTTGGTGAAGCGACTTAACACACCGCCCTTTCACGGCGGCATTCTCGGGTTTGAATCCCGAACAGGTCACCAAAATGGAGTGTTAGCTCAGCTGGGAGAGCATCTGCCTTACAAGCAGAGGGTCAGGGGTTCAAGTCCCTTACACTCCACCATGCCGTTTTAGCTCATTCGGTAGAGCAACTGACTTGTAATCAGTAGGTGGTAGGTTCGATTCCTATAAACGGCACCATAAGCAAGGTAAGAATTAATTTTTTTTACCAAAATTTAAATTATTAAGAGAAATGCTTTGTTAGCTCAGTTGGTAGAGCAAGTGACTCTTAATCACTGGGTCGAGGGTTCGAGTCCCCCACAGAGCACCATGCACTTGTGGCGAAACTGGCAGACGCGCTAGACTTAGGATCTAGTGCCGAAAGGCGTGGGGGTTCAAGTCCCTTCAAGTGCACCATAAAACACAGGAGTGTAATACTCTTGTTTTTTTATGTATATTTTTACTATTTCTTATATTCATTTGTTTGAAGTCTATTATTTATAAAATATATAAATAAGTAAAGTTTGACCTGTTTTTTTTTTTTTTTTTTTGTATGTACAATCAAAAATAATCAATAATAGACAACTAAACAAAAAAATATAAAAATGAGAAATAAAAAACTTAAAATTGCTTTACAAAGTGCATGTATTATTGCATTATTTTGTATAGTCCCTACATGTGTAATATCTTGTTCTAATTCACAATCATCTTCTAACTCAAATTCTTCTAATAATCAAAATAATAATAATTCATCTACTAATTTTGTTAATGCAACTGTTTCTTCTACAAATAATGATGTCTCTAAGTCAAATTATCAATCTTATTTGGAAAGTATAAGTGATAACATCTTATCATCTGCACAAACAAGTGCTAGTAATTACTTTGATTCATGAGTTAATGTTTATGCAATTTCTAACAATTCAATGAGTCCAAGTAGTTATACTATCTCATTAAATAATTTTTATAACGGTTCTTATACTTATTCGTGATATGTGATAAGTCAAACTCAATGAGATAATATTTTACGATCTAATATACAATCTGTTGAAACTTCCAGCACTTTTTCACAACATCAAACAGAGCAAAATATTATACAGGAATGTATTGAAAATAATAGTGTATTATCAAATAAAGAATCTTATACTTTTGATATGGATATACCTAGTACCGGAGAATATTTTGTTTGTGTAATTAAAAATTCACAAAATACATGATACTCAAAACCAGTTTTATTATATTCTAATAATTCAAATACTCAACCAACACCAATAAACAATTTAAATATTAGTTCATATTCTTTAAAATTAGCTTCTAAAAATTCAACAGTTAATAGTAATGGAAGTGTTCAAATAAATGCTAATCAAGGAGAAAAAATTACATTTAATTTAGAGCTTCAAAATCAAAATAAGCAAAATTTAACATCTTCAGATTTTAACAAAATTAAATATTATAAACAGGGAAATGCAAAAGGGACAAAAAAATAAATTTATATATTTAATTGTAAATGATTTTTATATTCTATTGGAGTCATTCAATTCAACTTTTCTTGAATTCTTACATTATTGTAATAATTGATGAAATTTGCAATTTC
>JAFNRE010000106.1:0-5122 GCA_017385735.1 Mycoplasmataceae bacterium | reverse complement strand
TTTAAATTATTCACTAAAAGATGGAAATGATTATCAATTATCTTTAATTCATAATGAAAATAAAGATCAAGAAATCATTATTGAATATGATGAAATTATTTGTATGTATGGAATTGAAGCAAATAATGAACATGTAGAAGAACTAAAAGTTTTTGATATGAAAGCAAATAAATTCATTACAAATAGAAGTCAGCAAACAAATATCAAAAACATTTATGCCATTGGACAAGCTTGTATTTATGAAAATCGAGCAAATTTAATTGTTGTTGCTCAAGCAGAAGCTAGCAATGCAATTAAAGCAATTAATAATGAAGATGTAAAAAGAAAGAAAGAATTATTGAAAAAAGATTTGTAGTTTATTTAGTTATAAATATCTATAAAACAAAAACTATAATTAAACTAATAACATAAGCAGAAATATGAATAAATCAATAGATTTTTTAATATTAACTCATAATAGTAAAGACTATATTGAAAGATTGCTTAATAATATAATTAGTTTGAAAGATTTTAATAATCAAATACATAAAATTATAATTTTAGATGACAATTCAAGTGATAACACGATTGAATTAATCAGTAATTTTTTTAAAAATTATAAAATTCAAAATTATAAACTAATAAATCTTACTAAAAAATATGGTGTATTTTATAACAGAGTTTTTTTGTTAGAAAATTCAGATAGTGATTATGCTTTTTTTATTGATGATGATGATACCATTGACAACAATATCATTACAAAGTTTAATTTTATTTCAACATATAATTATGATTTAATATTTCTAAAACGTCTTTATTGTTATAAAGAAAAGAACGTTAATTTAGAAGAAAAACATGGTATAAATGTTCAAAATTCAGATTTTGCTAAATTTATGTACAATAAACAAAAAAATATGTATGTTACTGGAAGTTTTATTAAACATGAATTAATCCATAAAATCTTAAAATATATTGAAAAAAATCAAATTGTAAATATTTCTATTTTTGAAGATGTATTAATAACGTATTTATTGATTACATTGTCTACAAAAAAAATCATTTTAGATTGTTTTTATTTTTATAATAAAACAAATCAAAATTCAATTTTGACTACTAGTAATAGAAATAGTGAAAGAGAAATTGTTATAAAACTTTTAGATATTTTATTAAATATGTATGATAAATTGCCTATTGACATAAAAAACAATATACAAAATCAAAATTTCTTTCTTTTAATAAAATTATTTTTTTTATCTAAGTACATATGTAATATGAATAATATGAAGCAACTAAAAAATTGTGATTTAATAAAGAATAAATATTTTAAAAATGATAAACTAGAAAAATTTATAATAAATCCTACAGATTGCAAAAATTGAATAATATTAAATTCAAAATTTTTTAGAATGTTATACTTTGTAATTAGAATTATTTATGAAAAGATTTTTTCAAAAAAAAGTTAATTTATCTTTTAAAACTAAACATGGACATTCAATTTAGAGAAAAATGACTTTAAACAAAAAGGATTATGGTGCATTTATGTCCAAAAATTAAAACCAAATGAGTGAATTTAACTATTCAATCTATATGAATCAAATAATAAAACAATCTATGAATTGAATATTCAAAATACAAGTCTCTTACTAATTCAACAAAATAATGATTTAAACAAAAATACAAAAAGTTTTTATACCATAATAAAGATATGAATTCATTAATTTCAATTTCTTGTAAAACAACAAAACAAGTAGTGAAGCTGGTATAACTAAAAATGCACAAGATAAGCATGAGATTTGAAAAGAGTTTCTTCAAGAAAGTGGATATGATGAACTTTCTAATTTAATCAGTGAATTAGTAGATAATTGAGTGCATTTTAATGTTTCAACATCTACAATTTGTAACATCAAAATTATGGGAGGCTTTCACTTTTTTAGGAAAGCATCCCAAAATCTTGTTGCACTTGAAACTACATTTAAGGTTATTACCCAATAATTTTAATATAATTTTATGAATAGTTCAAAAACTCTAAAATTGTTAAAAAAAATATTTTTTAAGAAAATTGTTTAAAAATATATGAAAAAACTTTATATCTTTTCATTATGATTTAATAAAGTTATTAATCCTTAATTTTAAGTTTTTATAATTGTTCATCAAATTCATTGCTAGGTTTTATCTTTATATTTGAAATTTTCTTTCTATATAATTCTAAAATATGAGACGAAAACGGTTGCTTTTTCATAAAATATAAAGTTTTTTGTGATCTAAAACTTTGAGTCTCCTACTTATTTATGCAGAAATAAAATTTTAATTTTAGGATTATAATTAGTAATATTACTTTATTATATAAAACAATGTCCAAAATTTTAACATTAGTAATATCTTCAAAAGATAATGAAAGCAGTTTAATTAAACAATTAAATACATATTTAAAAAATAATGATTTAATTTCACTAACTGAAGTTTTTATTATTAATGACGGTTCAAAAGAAGAATACTATTCAGTCCTAACTTTAATAAAAAAATTTTCCAATATTTATTACATAAAAAATATTGAAAGTAAAGGTAAAGTCGGCTCATTTTTAAGTATTAAATTCAAAATAAAAACTCCTTATGTTTGCTTACTTGACGATAAAGATTTTTTTATTAACTATGAAGAATGAATTAGATCATTGAAACTAATGCAAGAAGAAAAGCATGATCTATATTCATTTTACATGTGCAATAGTAATAATCAAATAATTGGAAAAAAAATGCAAAATAATGAAACATACAAAGAATTTTATTATTTAAGAGGATATACTGGAGATCATTTCTTTATATTTAGCAAAAAACTTTATTATGAATTTGCAATACCTGAAATGTTTTTAAATAAGTTAGTACAATATGAAATAATTTATTTAAAAAATATTTTTAATGTTAAGTATCATGTTTTAACCAATAAACCTTTGTTTGTTAGGGACTATAATTTAGGAAAGTATACTAAAAATTTAATAAATAATAAAATTAAAAATTGAGAAGTTACAGAATATACATCAAACTTAATTTTAGACCAAAATCCTTGTTTAAAAATAAGAATTGTTAAATTATTTGAATTATTTTTGATAAGAAAAAAAACAAAAATAAATACCTATATTACTTGTTGTATTTATCTTTTTCTTTTATACTCATCGAAAAACTTTATCAAAAACAAATAAATAAGTTATATAACTAAAAGTAAATAAAAATGAAAAAAGTATTGTTCATCAATATAAATCAAATTGAAAGTATTTCTGGTATTGAGAAATATTGTATTAAACTTGCAAAAATTTTTAATGATTTAAATTGAGAAGTTAGTGAAGCCTCTCTTATTAAAAGCAATGATGAATCAAATGAATTGCTAACTCATAGATATGTTTTTTTGGATAAAAAAGTATTTGTTAAAAAAAATAAATTATTTAGGATATTTACACACAGGATTTTTTTTGAAAAACAAATTAATAAATTATTAAAGCAAAATAAATATGATTTAATTATCAACAATACAAATATTGATTTTAAAAAAATTTCTTCAAATTATAATTATATTTATATTCAACATTTTGATACAAAATTTGTTTTGTATTCTAACTTATTAAGCAATTTTAAAGAAAAACTTAGGGCATTAATTTTTAAAAGTTTACTGTTTATTTTTAACCAAAGAACACCAATTTTACATTCTAAGAATATTGTCTCACCATATGATGGTTTTATTCAAAAGAAATATTTACAAGCTACAACAAATTATTTTTATATTGCTATCCCATATGACAATTTAAAACAAAACTTTTGTTTTAATATACAAAATAAGTATAAAAACAATTTTTTGTATTTAGGAAGAATAGACCAGTGACAAAAAAATGTTTTGTATTTAAATAAATATTTTGATAATATTGATTTTTATGGCGATAATTATGATAAAGATGTTACAAAAAAGCTAAAAAATAAATATAAGGGTGTTTTATTAAATACACAAAGTATAGAAAATGTATTTAATAATCATTCATTTTTAATTATGTCAAGTTTTTATGAAGGTTTCCCACTTGTGATGTGTGAAGCTTTTGCAAATGGTACTCCAATAATATGTTCTAATAAAATTACTTCAAAAGATTTTTTTTTAAAAGATAAAGAAAATGGATTTGAATTGGATATTGATAAAGAACCATCAGAATTAATAAATAGGATTAACAATTTAACTTTTGATGAATATGACAAAATGTGTCATTCAGTTTTTGAATTTGCACAAAAATATTTATCTTTAGAAGAATTTAATAAAAAATGACTTTATATTATTAGTAGTTGTAAATTAAAATAATACATTTAAAAAGGAATTCTTGTATTTTTTTGTTTAAAAAGTGTAACTTTAAATAGTTATGAAATAAACATGTACATTAATTTGAATTTTGTCCAAATCTCATGTGCATGTTTGCATTCAAAATGAACTCAGTGTTCAAGAATCTATGAATTACAAGAAAAAATCAATAATATACCACGCAAAATACTAGGATGAAAATCAAGCAATGAAAAGTTTAATGAAATAGCAAATTAGTATTCAATAAATATTTTAAAGTGTTGTATAATTTTATCAAAAAATCCTGTTGCACTTGAAATAACATTTAGAGATAATACTTTCTTTTTTTAAAAACATCTTTCTACAATTTAAATGTCCATACATAGTTTAGAACATATATAAGTTAATGTTGAATTGATAATTTTATTTGTAAAGTGTTTTAGAATAATAAAGTTACATATATAAAAATATTTAAATGAAAAGTAATAAAAATATTCTAATAATAATTAAAGATAAATTAAGTACTGTTGGTGGAATAGTTACATACAACAAAATGCTAATAGAAATTATAGAAAATAATTTTCAAAACATTAATATCGATATTTTTTTACCAGACTCTTCAACTAAAGATGTTAATAGAGATGAAGTATATAATGGAGTTTATAAGTATTATGCCAATACTTATAATACAAAAAATATTCATATTAACAATTTATTGCATTACATATTTGCTAGAAAAACCATTAAAAATTTATTAAAAATAAACAAATATGATTTAATCATAAATTCTACTGATATATTTTGTAATAAAAATATTAGTACAAAAAATAATTATTT
>JAFNRE010000105.1:0-5955 GCA_017385735.1 Mycoplasmataceae bacterium | reverse complement strand
TATAGTTTTTTTAGGATTAGGAGCAGGATATGACTGAGCCAGTTGGACTGTTAATGGATTAGATCTAAAAGTAACATCTTGATAATATGAATTATTTATATTTGCTTTAGTTGGAACATAAGTACAAATAAGAAGTATTGTAAATGTATTTAGCAGCAGTGCTCCTGTAGTTGCAGATGTTGAAAGTGGAGAAGAATAATTTCCATTTTGAATTCAGGTATAATTCCAGCTTCCATTTGCTATAGAATTATTAATCACACTTGTAAGTGTTACATAACATGCACCACTAAATGCATGAATACTAGAGTTAGATGTTGCAGTAACAATAATTGTTGGAGCAATTATATCAATTTTAATTGATTTACTAATTCAACTATTACCTTCTGATTTTACAATAACTCTAAATTGACTTGACTTTACTGCACTAATATTTAAAGTACTATTATTAGATGTTTCATAATCAACTCAATTATTACTTTGTTCATTATAATACTGTCATATGTATGAATAATTACCATTAGATATATCAACATTTTCTCCAATAGCATTAATAGTAACATTACTTCCAAATTCAACTGCATCATTTGATGTTCAAACATTATTACTTGTAGTTCCTCATTGAATTATTTGATTATTTTTATTTTTAGCTTGTGCCATTAAATTAATACTACTATCATTAATTAAAATAGCAATTGCAGTACTTTTTAAACTAAAATCAATTAAATTATTACTAATAACTAAATAATATAAACCAGTAGTAGTTGAATTTAATACAAAAGATAAATTGGAAGTGTTAATTCCTGAATATATACTGCTTGAAGTAATTTTATTTCCATTTGGGTCTATTCATGTATATGTTCAATTACTATTAATAGTATTTTCATAGACATTATTATTTGATAAACTGATTGTTACATTACTTCCATTACTAAAACTATTACTTACTATATTATTTGCTTGAGCAGTTAAAACTAAAGGTGGATTAATACATTCTAAATTAAGAATATTTGAAGTTGCAATAATATTGTTGTTATTTAATAAAACTAATCTATAAGTATTTGATTTAGTAATAATAAAACTATAATTACTATTTGTTGAACCTGATGCTTCATAATTAGTAATATTTGGTGCATTCATTCAACTTGAATTATTTAAATATTGTCATTGATATTTAATACTTTCACTTAATTCATTAATATTAGTTATTGAAGAAGTTAAATTAATCTTTGTACCAAAATTAATTTGATTAGTAGAATAATTAGAAGAAGAAATTGTTATTATTGGTTGATTAATATGAATAGTAATTGTATTTGATACTACTTTATAATTAGACAAAGTTTTACAAGTAATTACTAAATAATATTGATAAGTTCCAACTTGTAAATTTTTTGGAAGATAAGTTATATTATTAGAAACTATTTGATTATTTTCATATCAAGTATAAATTAAATCAGATGTATTAATATTATATGGGCTTTTTCATGTTGAATCACTTTCATTAATGCTTAACTCACTAATACTTTCACCATAATCATAAGTATTATTATTGCTTATATTTGCATTAGTAATACTTAAAGTTGCATTATTATAACTAATTGCAATAGAATTTGATATTACTTCATCAAGATTATTATTTGAATTAGTTGCAACTAATTCAATTACATAAGAATTAATGCAGTTATAAATTGTTAATGTTAAAGAATTATTATTAATTGTTTCATGATATTCATTACTATTAAGCACTTCATCTAAATTAACATAACTTTTAGTTTTATTGTCCATTATTTTTCATATAAAAGTTCAATTAGATGGATTAAAACCATTATTATCTGCATTAATTGTTACATTTTGCCCATAAATTGGAATCTTTGAATCTTGTAAGATGATGCTTCTTGAATTTTGATTTAATGAAACAGTAAATGCATTAGAATATATGAACACATTATCAACATTTATTACTAATTTATAAGTACCTTGCTTAACATTTATATTTGGAATAGTATTTGATGTTATAGTTTGTCAATTACTAGATACTTGATTTCATTGATTTGTAATGTCATCATAACTTAATCATTGATAAAGTTTATTTTCATATCAGTTTGGATTTTCTTTAGATGGAATAAATGTTAAATTGATCATTTGTCCTTGATTAATTATTGTACTTGAAGTATTAAAACCACTTCCATCTTTGATACCAATAGTGATTGTTGGATTAATAACAGTAATTTGCACAACATTACTTTTTATACTATATTGCAAAATATTGTTTTTTAATACATTAATCATTAAATAATATGAACTTGTTATTGTTAAAGAAGTTAAACTATAAGTTAATGGAAATTCTTTTAGATTATTATTTAAAATTCCAGAAGCAAGGATTTTATTAGAATTTGTACTTACTCATTGATATTTAAAAATATAACCATTATTAGTTGATGAAAAATCATTATTTGCTCAATAATTATTACTATCTAAAGATAATAAAGCATTTTCTCCTAATAAAACACTATTTGCACTTGCAGATATTGTTGGAATATATTTATTATATTGTTCATTATTTGAATTATTATTTGTTAAAAATCCTGTAACTTCATAATAATTAGAACCTGATTTAGTTGGAATAATTACTTTATTGTTATTATTTCCATAAGTTAATGTGACATTATTTAAAACACCTAAAGTTTGATCTTTACTAGTTATGGCAGCTGGCAAAATAACATTAATATTATTGATTAAAGTTTGTGATGAATAAACAACATTATTTACTACAATTGAATTTGAAATTAAATCACTATTAATTTTTTGTTTAATCAAACTAATTGTTTTTTGTTGTTCACTAGAACTTAAAGCTTGAGTTGGTGTAATATTATCAATAATTTGAATTGGATTAGTTATATATGAGCTTAAGATATTTGCAATATTCTTATTTAGATCATGGATGTTGCTTGTATTTGGAATTTCAAATCCTTGCACAGTATAAGATGAAGCATTTAATGGAATAATATTAACTTTATTGTTATTATTTCCATAAGTTAATACTACATCTGATAATTCACCTTTTAAGTAATTAGCATAACTTACTTTACTTGGTAAAATAATAGAAATATTGTTCAATAATTCTTTTGAAGTTAAAATTGTATTGTTAATTTTAATATAACTATTATTTAAATCTTGTTTAATAACATTTAAAATTAAATCATCTACAAAAGTTGTATTATTACTTAGCAATGCTTCATTTGATGTAATATTGCTTGCATTAATAATAATTGGATTTTTTATATAATTTGCTAATTGATTAGCAATTATTTGATTTTGTTTATTATTTGATATATTTTTAGTATTGCTTTCATTATTTCATATTCCACCAGTAATTGCTGCAGTTCCTCAACCAATTAATGCAAATACTGCTAAAGCTGCAAAGATTAATAAATATCTATTTTTTCTTTTATCTTTCATAAATATTTCTTCTTTTTCATATAAAACTTTATAAAAATAACTTTATTATTTTCCAAATTAAATTGTAATTCTTATAAGTAAGAAGAATATTGAAATTTATATAGTTTTAAAATAATTTTTTATAAGATAAAATCAAATTAGATTGTTAAATTTTTGATTAAAAATGAACTTTAAATTATAATTTGTATAATTTAAGAAATATTTTTCTTTTATTTTTTAATATTAATTTATGAATAATAAACAAACATTAAAAACTAATAAATCTAGTTTTTTTAATTTAAATAATAATTTTTTATCAAGACTAAGAAATAATTATAAAAATTTACCAAATGCATTAACTGGTTTAGCATTAGGATTTGTTGGTTTAAGTACTTTAATTGATTTAAATATTCAGACTTTTGTTGCAAATTGATCAAATTGAGTATCAATTCCTTTTTTTATCATTGTTATCTTATTATTAGTTTTAAGTACTTTGAGAAATTTTTTAAATTTAAAGACATTTATTAAAGAATTAAAAGATCCATTATTAAGTAGTTTTTTTTGTACTTATAGTATGGTGGTAATGTCAATTGCTGGATTTATTGCATCATGAAACAAAACTATTGCAATTTCACCAGGGCAAATCATTGGTGCAATTATTATGATTTTTGGATTAATTATTCAGTTATATGCTTTATTCGTCTTTTTAAAAAACATTGTAATTAAATATAAATTTCATGCTGAAACTGTATATGGTTCTTGGTTTTTACCAAGTGTTGGTATATCAATTGCAGCATTAAATGCTCATAACTTTAACAACGCAATTTTACCAAACATCTTTTTTCAAATAATTTGGTATTTTGCTTTTGTTTCTTATATATTATTATTTATTGCTGTAACTTATCAATTATTATTTAGAAAAGAAGTTACTAAAGAAAAATTCCCTTCAATTGCTGTATATTTTGCACCAGCTGGGTTAATTGCAGCAAGTTTTATAAGTTGTTTTGCAATACCTTATGCTTCAAATATTAATGAAGCATTAAGTAATATGAATCATTTAATTTTTCAAGACAATTCCTGGTATATAACTTCATATAGTAGTGGATTTATTACTGTGACTTTAGTCATTCTTATTGCTATTTCTTTTACTTATTCTTTATTATTATGAACTGTATTTGTTATAAGAATCTTAAGACAAAAATTTTCATATATTTTTGCAAGTTTAACTTTTCCTACTGCAATTAATGCTATAGCAAATGTATTGTGTGCTAAATTTATCAATTTATGAATTCTTCACACTAATGGTCATTCTTTGATTTTAAATAATATCTATTGGTGTTTTTTAATTGTTGGTTATATTTTTAGTATTACTTCAACTTTTTTAATTATGTATATTGCAATTTCATTCTTTACTAATATTTTGGTTGATTTTCACTTTAAAACAGAATGAAATTCATTAAAAGAAAATTTAAAAGAAATTGATAATAGCTTATTAAAAAATCAAGATTCAAACACTTCAAATAGTTCTAAAATATAATTAAATTCCTAAATAAAAATCATTAAAGAACTAAATATTGTAATTTACATTTTAGAAATGTTATTTTAATGATAATTATCTAAGATCTAATGAAATAAAGAACTATAAAAGTAATTGTATTAATAGTTTCTTAAATTTAAGATTTTATATAAATTTGTTATTTATTTGATTAATGAAAAATATAGCGAATAAGATTTAAATAACTGCAGTAGATATTTTTCTATTTAATGCTTTTATCGAATCAATAATTAGTTTTATTGACTAATATTAACAATTTTATTTATGCTTTTATAAAGCTATTTAACATGAACAAAGTATTTATTTCTAGAGTTATTTTAGAAAGTTTAATTTTTTAGTTGTTATTAATTATTAATTTAGAATTAATAAGAAAAATTATTCTTTTGTTTTGTTATTTAAAGTTTCTTCTTTCTTTTTAAAATCAGTTTCAGGGGCATGAAAATTTGGATCTTCTTTTATTAGCTTTCCTTCATTATCAATCTTTTTACCTTTTAAATCATTAGCATCCATAATTTTATTTAAATAATAATAAAAATCATTGTGTTCATATTCGGTTGCAATTTCTTTACCAAGTTCTATAAATGATTTATAAGTATTAATAAAAAATTGTTGAGTTAGTTTAAATTCATGTTGATAATTTAAAATGATATCTAAAAAATATTTATCACAAATTTTTAAACTAACTTCATGACTATCATCATGAGGAGTGTATGTACCTTCATAAACTTCTTCAATAATAAAACTTAATTCTCTTCTTAAGTTATAAGTATTTAAATTTCTTTCTTGGTTTCATGAAATGATTCTTTTAATTGCTTTTTCTTCTTGTTCACTATTAGCAAGTTCTACAGGATAAACTTGAGTTAATTTTTGAATTTTGTATGCTGCACCAATTGAATAAACAATAATATCAATGACACCATCAAAGATATTATTTTCATCAGTATTTAGGCTTAAATTATCATTAT
>JAFNRE010000104.1:0-4361 GCA_017385735.1 Mycoplasmataceae bacterium | reverse complement strand
TTAACTAATTTGATTAGTGAATGAATGGCTGGATTCAAATTGAATAATATAACTGCTACTGACTTTAATAATTGACATGTTGCATGAGATTTAAATTCAATTAATGGATATGATGTTTTAGAAATTACTAGTTATAGTAATGTTGATATTACACCACAATATTGAGATCAACAAGCTAATAATGGAATTGGAGCAGGAGAATCTATGAATTATACTATTCCTGCTGGATCTTATTTCACATGAACTTTACCATATTATTTAAAAGGTTTAAGTATCAATAATCAAAATATATCACTTGGTCAAATTCCATATACTGATTACTTTAATAGCCTTGCTGGAAAAGCTAGTTGAAATACACCATTAGGTTTAAGTATTGGAAGTTCTATGCAAGAATCAACTTCAATTAGTAATAATTCAGACTTTACAACAACTTATAGTGGAGATTCTTCATCAAATGGTGTTATTGGAATTGGATATAATGAAAATGCTTTAAATTTAAGTATTAATACAATTTTTAATTGAAGTAATATTTTAAAATCTTATTTACAAAATCCATACAATGCTTCACAACAAAATCCATTCATAACAAATAATTTCCAAACTCAAACTATTAATCCATCATATGATTCAGCAATTATCAACAAACTTGATTCAATTCTTCCAATGATTATTAGTATAGAACAATATAATAATTTTACAGTCAGTGATGCTTTAAGTACTAATTTAAATAAGACATTATTAATTGATAATATTAAGAATGCTTTATTATTAGAATTTAATAAATTAGATGTAACTTTTATTATTAATGGAATTAATTATAGCAATGAAAATATTGTTAATAATATTGATGTAATTCTTCCTACTTCTGATTTAACTACATATAATTTAGATGGACAAATTTCAGATATAATATTGCAATTTAATGGATCAGATTTAAAAAATTCTGAAGGTAATACAAAGTTTATTGTTAATGGTTTTAAACAAGCACCAAGCACACCTAATTCTCTAAGTAATAGTAATAAATCTTCAGGTTCTACTCAAACACAAAAAAATGAAGTTACTAAAACTACAACTCCAGCTCCAATTCCTGTAAAACCAGTAACTCCAACAATTAGTGAAACTTTAAATAATATTAATGTTAATAATTTATTAAGCCAAGATAATATTGATTCACTAAATTCATATATTAGTAATTATCAAACTTCAGTATTCAAACAAGATTTAATTAATGATTTAATAAGTACAAATAATTTAACTATTACTAATATTTCATATGGAATGAATAGTATTTCAAGTTTTTATATTAGAAATAACACAAATGATATAGTAAACTTAATTTTTAATGGAAATAGCATATTAACTTTACAACCAGATCAAACTCAAAAATTCACTAAATCTATTGCTTTAGTTAATTGAAATACTTTTGCTAATGATACAGTTTCATTAAACTTAACTGTGTTATGACATGAAAATAATAGTGGTGCAGTTGATTATTTTAATGCAATGTCAATATATAATTGAGGTCTTGCTTACAGTCTTGCTCCAGTTTATGGATTTTTAAGCACAAGCATTACTTCACAAAGTGCATTTAATAGTTTTAATTTTGATGCATATGGAATTTATAACAATTATTTAATTTCTCAATCTAGTTGAACTACATATTGTGATTGAGATCATCCACATCAAACCATTGAATTAGCTTGAATGGCTGATATCTTAAGCTTAAATTCAAATGCTGTATCTTCATATAGTGTTGATATTGCAAATAGTAGTACTTTAAATATTAATTCAGTTACTTATAATGGCGTTGATTATGCAGTTAATTACATGCTAAGTGTTGGTGGAAGGTTCTACTTAAAATAATATTTATTATTTAGTTTTTATTATTTTTTAAACCATTTAAGTCTTAAAAGGATAAATTTTATTTATGAAAAAAATTGCATATTTGTTTGATTCTTCAAGCGGAATTTTAAAAGATGAACCAGACAAAGACATTTATGTAGTACCACTTAATATTCAGTATGAATTAAATAATCAGATTAAATCTTTTGCAGAAAATGTTGATATTACTTATGATGAAATTACTAATTTATTAAAGCAAAATAAGAATTTAAAAACAAGTTTATTAAATCCATTTATATTAAAAGAAAAAGTTTTTTTGTTGTTAAAAGAATATGAAGAAGTTATTTATATTCCCATTTCATACAGTTTAAGTGCAACATATGAAAAGGTATTACCTTTAATTAATGAAATTAATGAAGCATATCACAAACAACGTTTTAGTGTCATTAAATCAAATGCTGTAAGTCATTTTGCATACATTATCATGCAAAAAATTAAAGAAGAATATGATGGGACTAATTTAAAACAAATTCAAGATTTAATTTTACAAGATGTTAAAGATCAAAAATATTGTGGAATTTTATTTGTGAATGATCTTCAAACATTAATTAAAGGAGGACGGATTAAGAAAGTTAAAGGTGCAATTGCTAGTATTTTAAATCTAAAATTATTAGTTTTAATGTCAGAAACATTAGATTTTTTAGATAAAGCATTAACTTTTGAAAAACAACTTGATAAAGCATTTAATTACTTTAATGAAGTTGCTAAGAAAAATAATTCAGCAATTAAAGAAGTTTGCTTTGTTAAAGGTGGAAATGAAAGTGTTAATGAAAAATATGAAACTGATTTAAAGATTTATGAAAAAGTAAAAAAGGAATTAAATCTAGCCGATGAACCAGTTTTTTCAATAGCAAGATTACCTGGAGTTATCCTGTGTCACACTGGTGTAAGTTGCTATGCAATGTTAGTAAGATTAGATTCATAAATTAAATTATTTTTATTAAAAAAAGTTAAATTTTATTCAAATTAAAAATACCAAATAAAGAAAAGGAAAAAAAGAAATGACAAATAAAAAAAGCAAATTATTTAAAAATAAAAGATTCACTAAATTATTTTGTGCTGGTTTAATTGGTGCAGTAATTACTTCTGCAAGTGTTGGAGCAATTGTTGCAACAAGAAATAATGATCAAACAAATAATGCTGTTTTATCAAAATCAAATAATGTAAATAATAATACAACTGCAAATTTATCAAGTAATTTAAGATCAAATATTGATAATTTCTTAGCTACAAATACAATTAATGCTAATCAAGAAGCATACAATAAAATGAGCAATGTAGTTAATCAATTTTTAAAAAATGCTAATATCAATAAAAATTCAACTGGTTTTAAAAGTGGATTTGCTAGTGAAATTGACAAAATGACTTCAAGTTCATCATATTTATCATCAGTTTTAAATTCAAAAAATAAACTTAATTCCTCAAATTTTCAACAACTATCAGTTTTATTAAATCAATTAAAACAACAATATGGAACAACAAATACAAATGAGATTAATTTAAATACAACTAATTACATTGTTAATAAATTAAATGTTTCAAATTTATTTAGTATTAAATATCAAGTTAAAGCACTTTTAAATACTACAGTTAGTGATTTATCATCATTATCAGATTCATTATCACAACAACAAACATATTTAGAAATAACAGGTGGAGTAATTGCTGCTGTATTAACTGTTTTAGGTTTTTTTGATGCTGGAACTACTGGAATAATTGCTGCAGTAATAGGAGCAGTAATTGAAAT
The DNA here is from genome assembly GCA_017385735.1 of Mycoplasmataceae bacterium. Classification (GTDB taxonomy): domain Bacteria; phylum Bacillota_I; class Bacilli_A; order Mycoplasmatales; family Mycoplasmoidaceae; genus RGIG1987. The sequence continues at coordinate 712 of JAFNRE010000104.1, read as the reverse complement.
TAATGTAAGAGTTATTTCTTCTTTAATTGGAACATTAAATAATGATGTAAGACAATTAGAATTAAGCATTGATAATACTAGTGATTTATTAGCTTACACCACATCTTTATCTCAAACTGCAAAAACTATCTTAACTTGTATTAATTCTTTAACAGCAGCTAAAAATAAACTAGCAATATATGATTGAGTTATAGGAGTAAATAAAGTAATTAAGAGTTTTGAAACTACTATTACTAATTTAAACTCAATGTATTATGAAGTAATGAATACTGTAAATTATGTAACACAAGCTAAACAATCAAGTAATATTACTAATAATAATATTAATACTGTTGCATATATGCAAAGTGCAATTTTAAATTGATTAAATTCTAATGAAAATGTTTTAAATTCACCAAATTCATCTTTTACTGATTTAATTCAACAAAACATGTCAGGATATAACATTGTGAATGATGCAAAAGACTTTAGTAATTTTAAAGTTAGTTTTAAACAATTATCAAATCAAGATTCTTCTGATTTAGGAAGTTTAGCTAATGAAAAATGATTAACAATTAAAGCAACAGCAAACACAACAATTAATTTTAGTACTTGAAATAATTATGGATACTGAAATTACTATACATCAAAAAGTGTACCTGCAGGTACAGTATTTACTTGAGTTTTACCTTATTCTTCAAGCAGTATTAAAATTCAAAATAATCAATTAAGT
>JAFNRE010000011.1:0-9021 GCA_017385735.1 Mycoplasmataceae bacterium | reverse complement strand
CAGAAACATATGTTCAACAATTAGTTAAAAGCTATTATGGTAATTTTGGTAAATGTTACTCATTAGAAACATTTATTAGTATTTTGAAAACTAATTGTATTGTTAATCTCATAAAATAATTTTTTAATACTCTTTGTTAACAGAAACTGATTGTTTATATTCCAAAATAGAATAGATATTTTTACAAATTTACAATATTAAATTTAAAAAAATAATTAAGAATTTTTTTTCTTAAATCTTTTTATTATGCAATAAAAATAATTTTATGATTTTTTAATTTTTTGTTAAGATTTTATTAGTTGTCATTAAGACATTTCCAACGAATTTGAAAGTCTCCCTAAAAAAATAAGTATTGTGAATGGTAATATATTTTTTTAAAAAAATTATTTAATTATGATAAATTAATAAAGATGACGAGCATAAATAAAAATATATTAATCACTCAATCAATTATTTCTTTTCTTTCACTATTATTTGTAATTATAATAACAACTTTAGACTTTATTCCTCATATTAATATTGACACTCATCTTGGTTTTAGTCCAATTTATATTTCAATAGTAACTTTTATTGCCTTATTGTTTTCTTGCTATTTTGTCAATTTTATTATTGCATGTTTTATACAATCAAAAGATCATAAATTATTATTAAGTATTAGAATTACATCATGAATCTTTTTGTTATCATCTCTTAATTGAATATTTATATGATTTTATTTTTATTTGTATAAGAACAAAAATGATGAAATTATAAGAGATAATGCCAATTTATTGTATAAATTAAAAAAGAGTTTTTTATTAATAATATTTTTTAGTTCAATAATGTCTCTTTTCTTATTGTTAATTGGTGTGTTTGGACAATTAAATTGATTGCAAAATCAAAATAATAACACAATTCCATTTTTACCTTTAGCTTTTTTTAGTCTTATTGTTTGATCTATATGTTTAATAAGTATTATTAACTTTATTGTTTTATACAAATTGAACAATAATCAAACAACAATAATTGAATTATTTTTATTATTATTACCATCAATATCATCATTAATTTTATTAAACAAAAATAAAATAATAAATATTGCTAATACGCAATAATTACATTAAATTAATTACTCTGCAGTAGACATGGACATGAGATTTGAAAAAAAGTCAAACTTCATGTTTTTTATTGTTATAAATGATTTCTATTTTGTGTAGGCGTCACTCAATTCAATTTTTCTTGAATTCTTACATTATTGTAATAATGAATGAAATCATCAATTTTATTTTCCAATTCATTGAATGTCATTTCCTTGTTTGATCTATATTTAAGCATTTTTTAATGGTTACTAAGATATTTTAATTAATAAAAAAATATAAATTTAAGTTATTTTTTAGATTGAATTTCAATCATAATATCTCTAATACTTGCTGCACGTTCATATTCTTGATTTTTTGCAGCATTAAGCATTTCTTTTTTTAATTTATTTAATAATTTATCTTTTGCTTTAATCCCTGTTTTAGAAGTTTCTAATGCTTTCTTTAAAGTTGTATTTTCTTCTTCTGTAGTAATTTCAATAATTGGTTTAATAATTGTTTTTGGAGTAATATTATGTTCTTTGTTATATGCTAATTGGATATTTCTTCTTCTTTCAGTTTCTTTAATTGCATTATTCATATCCTTAGTAATCTTATCTGCATACATAATAACTCTACCATTGACATTTCTTGCTGCTCTTCCAATCATTTGAATTAGTGATCTTTCATTTCTAAATAATCCTGGTTTGTCAGCATCAAAAATAGCAATTAAAGAAACTTCAGGAACATCTAGTCCTTCTCTTAATAAATTAATTCCAACTACAACATCATAAATGCCTTTTCTTAGATCATTAATGATTTTTGTTCTTTGTAAAGTTTTTAACTCATTATGTAAATAAGCAACTTTAATCCCTCTTTGTTTTAAAAATTCTGTTAATGATTCAGCCATTTTAATAGTCATTACAGTAACAAAAGTTCTTTCATTTTTTTTCTTTTGTTCTTGCAATTGCGAAATTAAATCTTCAATTTGATTTAAAGTCGGTTTAATTTCTATTTTTGGATCAACTAAACCAGTTGGTCGAATAATTTGTTCTACAACTTTATGATTTACTAAATTTAATTCATAATCATTTGGTGTAGCACTAAAATAAATTGCATTACATAATTTATCATTAATTTCATCAAAATCAAGAGGTCTGTTATCTAAAGCACTTGGTAATCTAAAACCATATTCAACTAAAGTTGTTTTTCTTGATATATCTGTATTGTGCATTCCGCGAAATTGTGGTAATGTCATATGAGATTCATCAACTAATAATAATCATTCTTTTCCTAAGTAATCAAAAATAGTATAAGGTTGCATTCCTGCTGGTCTATTTTCTAAATGTCTAGCATAATTTTCAATTCCAGCACAAGTTCCAAATTCTTTAATAGATTCAATGTCTTGTTTAGTTCTTTGAGCAATTCTTTCAGCTTCTAATGGTTTATTTTGTTTATTAAAATATTGAATTCTTTCTTCTAATTCATCTTCAATATTTTTTAAAGCGTCATCTTGATTATCACTATTTACTATATATTCATCTGCTGGGATTAAATAAAATCATTTTGGTTTTTCAATGATTTCACCAGTTAATGGATCTAATTTATCAATACTTTCAATTTCATCTCCATAAAATGAAATTCGATAAATATATTCATCAGTTGATCCTAATGCAATTTCTAAAACATCACCCTTGGTTCTAAAAGTACCTGGTTTTAAATCAATATTATTATTTTGATAATTTAGTTTTACTAATCTTCTTTTAATTTCTTGAATAGAAATATTCATTCCAACTTTAATAATTAATCAAAACTTTTTAAATTCTGAAGGTGGACTTGTTGGATAAATTGCTGCTACACTTGCTACAACAATGACATCATTATATGCAGAAATTGAAGATAATGTTGATAATCTCATCATTTCAATGTCTTTATTTGCTTGTGAGTTTTTTTCAATATAAGTATCTGTTCTAGGAATGTAAGCTTCTGGTTGAAAAAAATCAAAGTAAGATACAAAATACTCAACATGATTATTTGGAAATAATTCTTTCATCTCAGTATAAAGTTGCATTACTAAAGTTTTATTATGAGCAATTACTACAGTTGGACGATTTAACTTAGCAATAACATTTGCCATAGTAAATGTTTTACCTGTTCCAGTTGCTCCTAATACAACTTGATATTTTGCATTATTTTTTTTGATGTTTTCAACTAAAGTATCAACAGCTTTTTTTTGATCTTGTGTTAATTGAAATTTACTGACAAGTTCAAAAGGTTTATCTTCCTTATTTAATTCTTCAACTGTATGATTATTTTTGTTGGTCATTTTTGATATTTTCTTTTTCTTTTTCTTGCTTGTTTTGTTGTTGTAACATCATCATTGCTAAAATATCTTTAGCATCAGGTTTATTTGTTGTATCTTGTTTATTTTGTATTAAATTTTGTGTTTGTTGATATTCTTCTACTGATTTTTTAATACTATCAATATTTAAATTATTAATATTTGAAGAATTTGAGGTTTGAGAAATAAAAGCAAAAACAGTTTGATATGCAACATCTTTTTTTAATTTTTCAAAAGCTTTGTCACTTTCTTCAACATATAAATGTAAAGGAGAAACTTGTTCTAAACTTCTTAATGAAACTCCTTCTCTTAATTTATTACTTAAATCTAAATATTTAGTTCAAGCATCATCAAGATTTTGAATTAATAATTGTTTAGCAATAATATTGCACATATTAAGTCCAATTTCATTAACTTTTTTATTAATAAATTCAAGTAATTTATTATGAATTTTTTCAGTAATTTCATTAGCATTTAATTGTTTAAAATCAGCAACATTAAATACTTGTTCATGAAAACATTGTTCATTTAATGCTTTAGTTAATCCAGAAATATTAATCTTATTTGTATTTGTTTTATCTCAAAAAATATTTGTTGTATCTTTAGCAATAATTGAACACATTCTTTTAATAATTTCTAAATTATTATCTGATAAAAGAATTTGATCTCTTTGCTTATAAATTAATTCTCTTTGATTGCTTAATACTTGGTCATAATCAATCAAGTATTTTCTCATATCAAAATTAATTCCTTCTACTTTTTTTTGAGTATTAGAAATAATTCAATTAAAGAATTTTGAGTCATATAATTTATCTTTTTTATCTGATTGATCATATTTTTTTTCTGCTTTTTCTGTTCTGTCTGTTGCATATCTTTGAAAGATGCTATCTTCTAGTGAAATAAAAAATCTACTTTCACCTGGATCACCTTGTCTACCACTTCTTCCTCTTAGTTGTTGATCAATTCTTCTGGCTTCATTTTTTTCTGTACCAATAACATAAAGTCCACCAAGTTCTTTTACACCAAGACCAAGCTTAATATCAGTTCCTCTACCAGCCATATTAGTAGCAATAGTAATTGCTCCTTTTTGTCCTGCTAAAGCAATAATATCTGCTTCTTTTTTATTATTTTTTGCATTTAAAACTTCATGTTTGATATTTAATTCACTTAATTTATTACTAATAATTTCACTATCAACAACATTTGCTGTACCGACAAGAATTGGTTGTCCTAATTCATGTCTTTCTTTAATTTCTTGAATTAAATATTCATACTTACTTTCTTTTGTATCAAAAACATAATCAGGAAAGTCTTTTCTAATAATTGGTTTATTTGTAGGAATAGGTACAACAACCATGTTATAAATTTTTAAAAATTCTTCTTTTTCAGTAATTGCAGTTCCACTTACAGCACTTAAATTTTCATAATTTCTAAATAATGATTGATATGTAATTGAAGCAACAGTAATATTTTCTGGTTCAATTTTTACTTTTTCTTTAGCTTGAATTGCTTGTTGCAAACCATTACTGTAACTTCTTCCTTCCATAATTCTTCCAGTAAAGTGATCTACTAATTTAATTTCACCATCACTAACAATATATTCTTTACCATTTTCAAAAATATAATTTGCCATGATTGCATTACTTACTTTATGCAATAAATCACTATTAACAAAATCATAAATATTTTTTACACTAAAAAATTTATTTGCTTTTTCCATTCCATCTAAAGTTAAAGATACACTTTGACTTTCTGGATCAACTTCATAATCATTCTCATTTAATGTTTTTACAAAATCATCAATTTTTAAATAAATTTCACTATCTTGTTGTGGCTGACCAGAAATGATTAATGGGGTTCTTGCTTCATCAATTAAAACACTATCAGCTTCATCAACAATTGCAAAATTTAATCCTCTTAAAACTTTTTGGTCATAACTACTTACCATATTATCTCTTAAATAATCAAATCCAAGTTCACTGTTTGTTGTATAAGTTACATCTGCTAAAAATGCTTCTTTTTTTTGTGGTTGTTTGAAATCTGCAGAATTATATCTAGCAGTCATATTCAATCTATTTAAAATCTTATTTGCAAAAATAGCATCTCTTTCTACTAAGTATTGATTAACAGTTACTAAATGCAAACCTTTTTTGAATAATGCACATACATAACTAGCTAAAACCAAAGTTAAAGTTTTTCCTTCACCAGTTTTCATTTCAGCAAAGTTATTTAAAGTAACAACAATTGCACCAATGATTTGTACAAAATAAGCAAACATTCCTGTTTCTCTATAAGCAGCTTCTCTAACAGTAGCCATAGCATCAACAAGAATTAAGTCTAAGCCTCCTCCATCTGAATTTAAGATTTTGATAAATTCATCAGTTTTTGCTTTTAATTCTTCATCACTTAAATTTCTGTAATATTCTTTTCTAGCATCAACTTGAATTGCAAGAGATTTTGCTTGTTCTAAAATCCTATTTTTAGGAAGCATCATTTTAAATAAATTTTTCATAATTTTAATGTTGTAATTATTATATAAAATAATAACATTGCTATATAATCTCTAAATATAAATAATTATGGAACACAGTGTAAGTTTATATCTTTTTAGTTATATTTTTGTTGGTGAAATGATAGGAACAATGTTTCTAGTTTTTTTAGGTAATGGTATTAATGCCATGAATTCTTTTAAAAAAACACCAGGACATAAATCAGGATGATTATTTGTTAATATTGGATGAGCTGGTGCTACTGCTATTGGAATTTTATTTTCGATGGTAATAGAATCAATTGGTAGTAGTTTAGCTTATGAAAAAACAGGAATTAAATTAGATTTTGCTTATGGTTTAATTAATCCAAGTTTTGATGTTACGATGTTAATTGGAGGAGTATGAGCTTCTGATGTTGGATGATTAGGAGCATTCATCTTATTCTTAGTTTGTGTTTTTGCACAATTTGTTGGAGCAATTTTAGGACAAGTTTTATTAGATTTTATTTATTGAAAAAAAATCAAAACAGCAGATGTTTTAAGTATTAAAAAAATGCATTGTACTCATAATGATGATCGTGATGATTGAGCTAGAAATATGTTTACAGAATTTACAGTTGCATCTTTATTAACTAGTGTAGGAGTAATTGTTTGTGGATTTGAATCTTTTTCAATTGGTTCAAATTTATGAGTACCTTTTGTAATGGGTTTAAGTTTAGGATTAATTAGATCTTCAATTGGTTCAACTGCATTTGCAGCAAACCCAGCACGTGATTTAGGTCCAAGATTTGTTTTCTTATTATTACCATTGCAAAAAGCAGGTATTTGTCGAGATGAACAAATCAAATTGTTTGATTTTAATTACACTTTTATTGTTGCAGTATTATGTCCTTTTTTAGGCGGAATTTTTGTGGGAGTTTGATGTTGATTAGTTCCAACTTTCCATGATAATTATATTCATAGTATTTATATTAAAAATCCATATTTAATTTTTACACCACACACCCCTGTAACAAAGATTTCAGATAAGGCATTAGATCTTAAAATGCATTTTCACTAATTCTTTTAATTTAATAAGATATTCATCTTTTAAAATAATTCTTAATTTATTTAAAGCAACTTCAATTTTTTGCTTGTTATATCCTAATGGAATATTTATGTGATAAGTTTTAGATAAAGTTGCAATTTGAATTAAAAAATAATATCTAGCAATAATTGAAGCAGCAGCAACACACAGATATTTTGTCTCTGCTTTTTCTTCAAATATGTCGATTTTTACAGGATTTTTTTCATTTAAAATTGCTAAATATTTATTGTAATTTTCTTTAGTAGCATATTTGTCTAAAACAACTATTGCATCATTTAAATGTAATCTTTTTTTTAATTGAGAAATTGCATAATTATGTGCATAGGTTTTAATAATGTGCGCATTTTTGTATTTATCATATAAAAAGTTATATTGTTTAGGTGAAATAATTTTGGCATTATAAGGAACAAGTTTAATCAGTTGTTTTGCAATTTCAATCACTTTTTGATTAGATAATTTTTTAGAATCTTTAATATTTAAATAACTAATTTTTTTTGTTAATGTTTCATCTAAAAATACTGCACAAGTAACAATTCCACCAAAATAATCTCCAACTCCTACTTCATCTGCCCCAATTACTTTATCTGTAATCTTAGTCATCTTCAATAATATAAACTATAATCTTTCTTTAAGTTTCTCTAATTTTCCATCATTTTTTAATATAGTTAATACTGTTATATATATAGAAAGCATATTCTTCATAATTTTTTCTTTTTCTAAATCATTTAATTTAGATCATTCTTCTGTAAATTCATTTGTTTTTTGTCCATTATCTTTGATTGTATGTCTAAAATATGCATTACATTTTTTCAAAATTTGTGATAAAGCTTTTTCACCCAAATATTCTTTTATGCAGTCATCATTTTTGTATGCATTAAAAGTTTCAAGAATTTTAGTTGACAAAATAATCATTATATCTTCTTTATTTTTAATGGTTTTAGCAAACAAAAATTTTTGGTAATATTCTGTCACTTTTTCTTCATCAAGTAATTCCGTTAAAACTTTATCATTTTTATCATAAATAGTAAAGGTCTTTTCATCAAAACATAAACCTTTATGTTCTAAGGCTTCTAGTAAATAAGGAATGCATATAGAATTTGTGTAAAATTCATTAATACCATTTTCTATACAATTTATACCATTATTATTGTTTTTTACAAAATTTAAGAATTCTTTTAATAAGTATAAATATATGTTTGCAATCATAATTAATGAGTTTGCATCATTTTTAAACTCTTTATCTTTTAATACTCTTTTTTGAATAAAATTGCCAAATAAATCAAAATTATTTATTTCTAAAAGAGTTATTCTATTTATTAAATTATTAATATCGTTTTCAACTTTGACTTCATAAGAACCTCCAAAATTATCATAATATTGATATTCTCAAGTCTTGACTTTTACAAAAAAATCCATTATTGCTTTTATTGTTTTTTCTAAGATTTCAATATTTGTGAAGTTTTGTAAGATATATTTTTGACCTTTATTGTACATATTAGTTAATTTATTTTATTTGTTAATGATTATATTTAAAGATATGTTTTTATAATATTATTAAATATAAAATGAGCGGAATTTGATTTGTAAATTTAAAGAAAATTAAGAATTTAAATAATAATAATTTTGATATTAATCATTATTTTTTAAATAAAGATCAACCTGAAATAAAGAAATTAATTTTGAATGAAAATATTGAATCTTTGAATAAGGAATGTGATGTATGAATTAAAAATTGCAAGAATCGTTGAATTTTTAATATAAGTGCAGTTTTATTAAGCATTTTTCTAGTAGGTTTAGGCATTTTATTTATCTTGATTGATATTTATTTAAAAATCCATCATCATGATTTACATGCTTTATTAATTTTAGGAATTATTTTGTTTATTGTGGGAATTTTAATTCCATTCTTTTATTATTTTGCAGATAATTGAAATAATCCATATTTATATAAATGAGCTCAATATTTATCAAAGTTTCAAAAATATATGATTAATACAAATGATTTACCATTATCATTATTACTTTTTTATTATCCTGATTTAATTAATGT
>JAFNRE010000103.1:0-4153 GCA_017385735.1 Mycoplasmataceae bacterium | reverse complement strand
TTACATTAAGTAATCTTTCTGAATTAAAAATAAAGAAAGATGTAATGCAAGATATGATGAATCATGCAATAAATACAGTAGTTATTCCAATTCAAGCATTAGCATCAAAATAAACTAATAAAACAACAAAAGCAATAAATAATGTTATTGCTATTGTTGATAATAATCAAATATAAAAATATTTAAATCATGATGTTCTCATATTAATTATTTAATTATAATTATTAAGAATTGAAATATAAATAAACAAATATTGCATTAAATAATAAAGAAGGAAATCGATATGGAAGAAAATACTAATAATTCTAAAAGAAAAATTGCAATCGGATTAGATTTAGGAGTTGCATCATGTGGATGAGCAATTTTTGATGTAACTAATCCTGATAAAAAGGAATTAATTGATTTGGGTGTTAGACTATTCGAAGAAGCTTCAGATACTGATAAACAAACCAATGCATCAATAAGAAGAAATAAACGAACAACAAGAAGAAGATTAAGAAGAATTAAATTTAAAAAAACTAGTTTAATTCATTTAATTGCAAAAACAACAAATTTAGTTAATGGAAGTTGTTTTGAAGAAAAAGTTGAAAAAGTTAAAGAAATAATTTGCAATGGAATTGTAGATCAAAATTGTAGGCAAATTCAACCATTAGAATTAAGACTAAAATCTTTAATAAATAATGAACAATTAACTAATGAAGAATTAATTGTTGTTTTATATAATTATTTTTCTCATCGTGGATTTTTTTATTTAGAAGATGAATCAGAAGAAGAAATAAATAAAAAAACTACTGATACTAAAGAAACAAAAAATGAAGAAATTTTATCACTAATTAAAGATGAAAATAGTGAAACTATAAACAAGGAAGAATTTCCAAGTATTAAATTTTACAAAACTAATAAGGATAAGTTTAACAAGTTTATAGGACTACCAGAAAATCGTAATATTCCCCATTTTCAATGAAAAAAAGAAGTTTTATATTTATTAAATAATCAAATAAATATAGATAGTAGTTTTAAAGAAGCATATATTAAACTTTTTGATTCTATTAGACCTTTTAATATAGGACCTGGTTCAAAAAATTCTCCAACTCCATGAGGTTTATATAAAACTAAAGGTGGTGAACCAATAGGTGATAATTTATGAGATGTAACTGTTGGTAAATGTACAATTGATCCAAATGAAAATAGAGGATTAAAAAGTGCTCCTTTTACTGAAATTACTAATTTGTTAAATGATCTAATTAATTTAAGACTTATTTCCCAAGAAACAAAACCTTTATTTGATAGTAAAACTTTAAAAGAATTTTTTAATAATTTAAATAATAATTTTAAAGAAAATAAACAAGAAAATAAAACTACAAAAAGTGAAATTGAGAAAATAATAAAAAAAGTATTTGGATTTAAAGAAGTTATATGAGATAAACCAACTTCTTGTTTAGATAAAAAAGAACAAGACGATACTGGATATATTTGAGGTTTTAAAACTTCACATGAAAAATTTGATCCAACTAAAGAAAAAAAGAATGAACCTAAATTCACTGAATTAACTAGTATAAATCAAATCATTAATTTATTTTTGCAAAATAATATTATTCAAAAAGATAAAATTGATTTGTTAGACATTAACTTTTTAACAAAAATCAATGATTTTTATTGTACATTAGCAAATTATCCTAATGATATAAAAGCAAGGTTCGAAGAATGCAAAAAGCAATTACAATTCTTGTTAAATAAAGAAAATAAATCAAATTTTAAATTACAAAGTGATGAAGAAATTCTTGCCATTTTAAATAAAATTTCTAAATTTACTTCAACTAGTTTTTATGGTTATAAAACAATGCAAAAGTTTATTACTAGTGTACTAGATAATTTAGAATTAAAAAATACTTCAGAATATTTCTATGATGATTTACAAAAAGTTAGGAAAAGTAATGACAAATTAAAGGGTTATTATATAAAAAAAGATTTTTTAAATAAAGAATTTTTATCTGTTAATGTTAAAAGAACTTTTATTCAAGCTGTAAATGTAATTAATAAGATTGTACATAGATATAAAAAAGAATATGATCTTTCTGACATTGTCATTGAAATGGCAAGAGAAAAAAATAGTAGTGAAGAGAAACAAATTATTAAGATTTTAAATAAACAAAATGAAAAATTTAATAATTATTTAAAAGACAAGCTTGGCCAAAAAGCCACAAATGGACAAACATATTTAAGACTCTTATTACTAGAAAAACAAGATGGTATAGATTTTTATGATGGTGAAAGAATAGATGAAAACGATCTTTTACTTCATCCATATAAATATGAAATTGATCACATTATTCCTTATTCTAAATGTGGTATTGATTCAATGGATAACAAAGTTTTAACAAAAGCAGTAAAAAATAGTGAAAAAGGACAAAGAACACCATATGAGTGATTAAACCCAGAAGGAAAATATAGTGAATTTGAACATAGAATTAATGAATTCTTTGAAAAATATAGACCAAAAAAAGTCAAAAATTCAAGAAAGACTTCAAATAATTCTAATGAAAATACAAATTCAAAAGCATTTGATGTAATTAAGATGTCAAAAAATAAATATTTCTATTTGACATACAAAGGTCATGAATGAGATGAATTTATTGCAAGAAATTTAAATGATACACGATATTCAACAAGACTTTTATTAAATACAATACAAAATTGATTTCTAGTTAATAAGGAAAATAAAGACACTGGAACTTTCTTTAAAACTGCAAAAGCTAAAGTATTAAATGGCTCACTAACTAATTATGCTAGAAAGAATCTCTTTCTTAAAAAAAGTTCTATAACAGGTGAATTCATTCCGTTAATAAAAAGTAGAATATTAAATAATAATCACCATGCAATTGATGCAGCAATTATTTGTTATTTAGGAACTAATGCAAAATTACATAACATTTTACAATGAACTCAATTAAAAGAAAGAGACTTTAACAATTATTTTCAAGATGATGAAAATAAAGATGAATATGATATTAATTTAAGATCACAAAATTATATTAAAAATAAATTAGATTTTGATTGAACTGAAAAAAGTAAAGAAGTCACTGATTTAGCCGTTAAATTGAATGAAATCACTCAAAATAAAAATAAAGATTTATTTGTAAAGTTTTCTTATCCATTAATCAGAAAAACTAATGGTATGTTGTTTAATGAAACTAATTATGGATTAATAAAAAGAGAAGAAAATATTAAAGGAAAAATACAAACCATACAAAATTACACAAGTACCATTGATTTATTAAATAATGAAGGAAACTTTGAAGCATATTTTGAAAATAAATCAAATAGTTCTAAAACAAATGGCAAAGATTCAGATAAATTATTAATAAATTTTTTGGATAATAAAAAAGAAAATGATATTTATAAGAAGTTATGCAGTATTTATTACGATTCAAAATATCAATATAATAAAGAATCAAAAAATGCTAAAAATCCTTTTTTTAATTATTTAAATGAATTAATTAAAGAAAATGAAAATAATAATATACTTGATAATAAAACACTGAATATTATTAAACAAAAACTTGCAATTCCAATTTGATTAACCACTGATTATTCTAAAAAACCAACTTTAATAAAAAAATTAAGATGTATTGAAAATTTTAGTAATATTAAAGAACTAGGCCAGGGAGTTGTGACTTCTATTAAACCATTTGGGTTTAGGATTTATAAAGATATAAATGATAAACCAGTTTTAATAAATTTAACTATAAACAATTTAAAATACAAAAACAATAAATTTGTTTTTGACGAAAGTAAATTTGAAGATTATTTAAAAATTAATAATATAAAATTGAAAGAAGAAACTAAAAATAAATACATTAGTATCAATAATGGAACAACTTTTTTATTAAATCAAACTTTCTTTCAAGAAAAAGAAAAGAATATTATTTTTAAAAATAACTTATTTAAAACATTATCACAAGAAGAAGTTTCATCTAATGAATATATAAGAATACGTTCTATTGGTTCTTACTCGGAAGAAAATAATAATATTGAATTAAAAGTTATAAATTTTAGTAAAAAATGAAAGCTTGGTAATGATAAGAAACCTGTTAGATGATTTATTACTTTTAATGATTTGAAAAAATATTTGGATTTATGTGAATTAGATCAT
>JAFNRE010000102.1:0-2618 GCA_017385735.1 Mycoplasmataceae bacterium | reverse complement strand
ATTCTAAATATAAAAACTAAATATAAATTAAAATATGCATTAATTTATATGATTTGAAAATTATTTTATTTAGACATAGACATCAGATTTGACTTTTTGTCAAAATTGAATGTCTATGTCTACTTTTAATTGTAACTTTTGATTATAAAAAGTGTAAGATTTAAAAATACTTACACTTATTTATAGTTTAATTTTTTATTAAATAAACATTATTTTAAACATTCTAGTTTGACTTATTATTAGTTTCTCAATCTAATATTGTTGAAAAACTTAAATTTAGTGTGTTATTATTACGAACATATTTTATTCCAATTACTTTATTTACACAAGAATCAGAAGAATAAGTTTTTGTAAAGTATTGATTACTATTTATTGATGTTAGATTTTGCTTAGAACTTCCAATACTTAAACATGATGGTGTAGTTCATATGCTTTTTCTAGTTACACTATTAAAATAATCAGCATGGAATTTAACCTAATGAAAAGCTTGAACTACTGATACTTAACCTTTTAAATAATAAGGTAAAGTTCATGAAGAATAAGATCATGCAGAAATTTCATAAGACATTAATAAATCACTATTTTTTTGAAACATCATAATATCTACTTAAATATTTATGGTAATATTGCACTTAAAACCAAAACATTATAACCATGTACTTCTTTTCAATTTACATATCAAATTATTAAAATCCTTTGAATTTACATTTAATTTAAATCCTGCTATTTATTCACTAATTCAATTTGACAAAAATGTTGAAACACTTTCACCACTATTACCAAAATTTGAAGAATTATTAGCTATTTGTTCACTTAATTGTACTGCTCATGTTGAAGGTAAAGTATATTCTTCTCCAAGTGTTTTAAAATTTGTAGCAATTACACTATTATATTCATTTACTCAATCTGAAGAGATTGAAGCTGAATTTGATGTTGTACCAATTGATAAACCAATAGTACTTAATGAATAAGGTGAAGTTCATGTAAATAAATTACCAGTATCTACAGTTTCAACACTATTACTATTTCATCCATGACTAACATCATTTAAACTACCATTTCAATTAGTAAAATGAATTTTTTGTATAGATGTTAAAGTACTTGTTAATCAATAATCTTCTGCTGATTTTTTTAAATCAGTTGCATCTTTAGAAGATAATTGAGTAAATGAAACTTTAAAGTCATCAAAATCTTTATAATTATTCAAAGTTTTATATCCTACCTTATGTTGTCTTATTAAATCTATAAATGATGAATTAGGAGAACCTAAAACGTCAGAATTAGAACTTAAATAACTTAAGATAGCATTTTTCATATAAGGTGTATATTCAGTATCTAAATATTCTTCTGAATCTTCATTGAATCCTGTTAAGGTAATAGTTTTAAATGTACCTTTAACTGAAGATAAAAATCTATCTTGATAAGTTGGAGTAACTTGGACTGAAATCTTACCTGAAGATTCAGCTGGAAGAATTATTTTAAATGAACCTAAATTAATATTCATACTACCTAAAATATCTTGATTATTTATTGGAACTGGTATTTTACCGTTTTGATAAGCAAAAGTTTGAACATAACTTAATATGATTTGTAATAATTTATTTGGATTTTGTTTACATCATTGCAAACTATATTTTTGTTCTAAATTAATAGTTGATGGAATTTGTTGCTCTAATGTTTTTGTTACACCTTGAATAAATGTATTAATATTATTTGAAGTTGTTGGAATACCAAAATCTTCAGCACCTAAAACTGTAGAACCACCTTTATTTTCAAGAACAAGTGGTACACCACATAAAGTAAGTGTAACAGTACAAAAATGTGGTACATAACCAATTTCATTATTTTGTTGTGATAATCCATTTGCTTCTTGTGACACAGTTGCACTAAAATCAGAAAGACTATTTCCAATATATATAATGTGATTATATGTAATTAATTGTTGATTTCCAGACAAATTAAATTCTTTTTCAAAATTTGATGCCATTCCTACATAGATTGAAACTCAATTTTCACGTACAAATGATAAACCAATAAATTCATATGCTGTAATAGGACAATCATAAAATTGTATAGGAAAAGTATATTTTTCTGCTAATAATTTAGGAAGTTGATCAATTTGATCAGTTAAATCATTATAAGAAGGTTCAGCAAAATTTGTTACTTCATAATCACTTGAACTTTTTGAACTTGGATGTAAAGTATAACCATCATAAGTTAAAGTAACATTGGACAATTCTCCATTTGTTCATTGTTCAGATGTAGCGGTATTTGGTAAAGAAATTTGCAAATATGGTTTTATTTCACTTCAATTTAATTTAATACCATTAATAATTACATTAGTTGAATTTAATTGATTACCAATTGCACTCATTATTGCAGTTTTTAATGTTTGCGCATCAGTAGTATTAGATAAACAATCTAATACAGTATAAGCAAAATCACTAGCTAAAACGATTGGATTTTTAATATATGAACCTAATGTATCACCAATTATTTTATTAATTTTATCAATTGTACTTTGTTTAAATCCTTCAATAATAAAAGTTGATTGTCCATTGTTAGCTTTTAAAGAAATATTATTATATGACAATGTAACATTTGGAATTTGTCTGCTT
>JAFNRE010000101.1:0-4071 GCA_017385735.1 Mycoplasmataceae bacterium | reverse complement strand
TTGCTGAAGCTAGAAATGAAGAATTAAAATTTGTTGGTAAACAAGATAATGAAATTGTTTTACCAGAAATTCAAAAAAAACCTGTAAACCAAACAGTTGAAAACATGGTTAATCACAAAAATTTCTCTAAACAAGAACAAAAAACTGAAAACAAAAATTTATAAAAATATTACTTTTTTAAATTAAATAAAAGAAAATTAAAATATAGATTAATAAATTAAAAGGAAGAAAGTAATGCAAGTAGATAAAAAGACATTAGTTGAATTAAGAAATGCAACTTTTGCTGGTTTTGCAGACTGTAGAGATGCATTAATAGCAACAAATAATAACTTTGATGAAGCAGTAAAATGATTAAAAGAAAAAGGAAAAATCAAAGCTGCTAAAAAGCAAGGTGCAATTGCTGCTGAAGGAGCAGTAAAGTTTTTTAGTGAAAGAGATGAAATTGGTGCATTAATTGAAGTAAATTCTCAAACTGATTTTGTTGCTAAAAACGATAACTTTACTAAAACTGTTGATGAATTATTAAGATTAATTTTAAAAAATAAACCTAAAACAGTTCAAGAATTTAATGAATCTAATTATGGTGATGAACAATTAACTATTGAAGAAAAGTTAAATGAATTAACTGCAAGAATTGGTGAAAAAATTAGTATTAGAAGATTTGAAATATTAGAAGCAGGTAAAAATGAATTTGTAAGTGGTTATACACATGCAAATAAAAGAGTTGCTGCAATTGCATTATTCAAAGGAAATAATGAACATGATGTTGTAAAAAATATTATGATGAATATTGTTGCAAATAATCCTTTTGCTGTAGATAAAGAACACTTAGATGAAAAGTGATTAGAACAAGAATTTGATACCATTTTGAAAAAGACAATTGAAGAAGGTAAACCAGCAAATATGGCTCAAAATATTGCTAAAGGAAGATTAAATAAACAATTAGAAGAAATTTGTTTAGTTAATGAATTTTTAATCACCAATCCAGAAGTTAAAGTTGGACAATATTTGCAAGAACATAAACTAGAAGTTTTAAAGTTTGTTCGCTATGAAGTTGGAGAAGGAATTCAAAAGAAAGAAGACAACTTCGTAGAAGAAGTTAACAAACAAATGAGAAAATAATTTAGATATATTTATGCATAACAATAGTGGAAAAAAAAGAATCTTAATCAAGATTAGTGGTGAAGCTTTAAAATCACATTCTAATAGTAGTATTTTTGATAAAACCACTATTTTTAACTTAATAAAACAAATTCATGTACTATATGAACAAAACTACCAAATAGCAATTGTTGTTGGTGGTGGAAATATTTATCGTGGTAAGATTGCTAAAGAGATTGATTTAGATAATCAAACTGGAGATTATATGGGAATGCTTGCAACAATTATTAATGGCGTTGCTTTAAGAAAAATTATTAAAAATTTCCATATGAAATGTAAATTATATAGTGCTTTAGAAGTATCAAGTGTTGCAAATAATATTAATTTAGAAAATATGAGAGATGATTATAATGATCATATTTTAATATTTTCTGGAGGAACTTCAGAACCAAATTTTAGTACAGATACTGCAGCTGCACTAAGAGCAGTAGAATTAAACTGTGATTTAGTTTTGTTTGGTAAAAACGGGTGTGATGGAGTTTATGATAAAGATCCAAACATCTTTAATGATGCAACTTTTTTAAATAAGTTAAGTTATGATGAAGTTATTCAAAAAGAACTAAAAGTAATGGATCAAACAGCATTTTTCTTATTAAAACAAGCAAATTTAGAAATTAGAGTTTTTGATATTTTGAAAGATAATGCAATACTTGATGTAATTAATAAAAAAAATAAATTTAGTGTGATAAAGGATTAATTATGGCAGAATGAAATTTGTTAAAAAAAGAGTTTACTGAACAAGCAAACAAAAAAATTTCTTGAATGAATAGTGAATTTCAAAAAGTAAGAACTGGAAGAGCAAATCCTACTATTTTTTATGATTTAAAAGTTGATAGTTATGGTACAAAAACACCATTAAATCAATTAGCAAATATTTCAAGTCCAGAACCTAGAAAAATTAGCATTAAACCTTATGATACTAGTTTAATAAAAGCAATTGTTACTGAAATTAATGCAAGAAATATGGGTTTTACACCAATCGTTAATGGAGATTTAATTATTATTAATGTTCCTCAACCAACAGAAGAAACAAGAAAACTTGCTGTAAAAAATATTAAATTAACAGTAGAAAAAACTAAATCAGAAGTTAGAGATATTAGAAAAAAAATTCAAGCAAAAATAAAAGCTGATGATTCTGTTAGTGAAGATGTTATTAAAAAACAAGAAAAAGATTTAGATCAAGTTACAAAAGACATTAATAATGAAATTGATGCTTTATACAAAGCTAAAGAAAAAGAATTATTAACCATCTAAGATATGCTTGATCATAAATTACATATTGCATTTATTGTTGATGGTAATGGTAGATGAGCAAAATTAAGAAATAAACCAAGAACCTATGGACATAAAGCTGGTGTAAAAAGATTAAAAGAATTGATTGATTATTTAAAAGATGATAAAAGAATAGCTTGTTTAAGTTTCTATTTATTTTCACTTGAAAATTGAAAACGTGATCTTGATGAAATTACTTATTTATTTAATTATTTAAAAAAATATTTAAATGATTATAAAAAGGACTTTA
Organism: Mycoplasmataceae bacterium; assembly: GCA_017385735.1. GTDB lineage: Bacteria > Bacillota_I > Bacilli_A > Mycoplasmatales > Mycoplasmoidaceae > RGIG1987. The sequence goes on along the minus strand of JAFNRE010000101.1, from coordinate 1,388 downwards.
TTGAATCAAATTTAAAATTTCAATGAACTGGATTTGAAGATAAATTAGATATAAGATTAATTAATCAATTAAAAGAATTACAAAATCTTACTAAAAATAATACAGGATTAATTATTAATTTTGTTTTCAATTATGGTGGTATTCAAGATATTATTCATGCTGCTAAAATTTTACAAGATAATCATATTGAAGTTAATGAACAAAATTTTAGAAAAGCATTATTAACATCAAATTTACCAGATGTAGATTTATTAATAAGAACAAGTGGAGAACAAAGAATAAGTAATTATTTATTGTTCTTATTATCTTATAGTGAATTTATTTTTGAACCAACAAAATTTCCTGATTATACAATTGATATTTTTCAAAAAAATCTTGAAGAATATTTTAAAAGAGATATCCGTAAAGGTGGATATAGTCATGAAACGAAATAATGTAATTTTTCACCAAAATAATCTCTTCATAAAAAATAAAAATTCTAATGATAAGCAAGATAACAATAAAGCATTAATTAATCGAATTTTAACTTCGATTGTATTGGTAAGTTTTATTGTTCTTTTTTTGTTCATTGGTGCAAGTAGTTTAAATCTTTTTGGTTTTAATAATTTTAATATTCATGAACAATTAGGATTTGGATGAGCATACTTATTTATTGGTATGTTTGTTTTAATTGCTATTATTCATGAAAATTTTAATGTAATGTATAAAAATAAAAAACAATTATGATATTTTAGTATTTATATAATTTCAGCAATAGTTTTAAGCTATGGTCCAGTATTTTTGTTTTATTTTGATTATATGAATTATTATCATTTAGCATTTCATATTTTAGCAAGAGATTTTGGTTATATTGAATTAGCAGGATTTTTTTTAGGTGGATTTTTATTGTTTATTTGTGAATGAATTAATTTGAAACAATTTAGTAAATCACAAATTTTTTTGCATAATCTTATTCATTTTTTAATTTGTTATTTTTTTATGTTTTTTAATTTCATTATGTTATTACATACATGAACAGCAATTTTTATTATTTGAATTCCTGTAATATGTAATGACTCATTTGCTTATTTGATTGGTAGAAAAATTGGAAAACATAAAATGGCTAAAATTATTAGTCCCAAAAAAACTTGAGAAGGAGCAATTGCTGGAATCATATCAGGAATGATTTTTATCTTAATTGTTGGTGGATTTTATCAAATCGATCAAAGCAAAGAAATTAATAATTTTAATGTTGTAATTATTAATAACAATATTCAAGGAAATTTGTTTGGAGTAACATTATTACATTTAACAGCATATAAATATCTTTGAGTTTATTTTTTAATGCTATTATTATTTGGTTTTATAATTGGTTGAATAAGTATTGCAGGAGATTTATTTTTTAGTTT
>JAFNRE010000100.1:0-3684 GCA_017385735.1 Mycoplasmataceae bacterium | reverse complement strand
TTACATTAAGTAATCTTTCTGAATTAAAAATAAAGAAAGATGTAATGCAAGATATGATGAATCATGCAATAAATACAGTAGTTATTCCAATTCAAGCATTAGCATCAAAATAAACTAATAAAACAACAAAAGCAATAAATAGTGTTATTGCTATTGTTGATAATAACCAAATATAAAAATATTTAAATCATGATGTTCTCATACTAATTATTTAATTATACCTATTATGAGTTAGAATAAAAAATGAGATAACTTGGTTAAGGAAAGAGCATTAATGGAACAAGAAAATAAGAAGAAAAAAATTTCAATTGGACTTGATTTAGGAGTTGCCTCATGTGGATGAGCAGTTTTTGATTCAACGGATAATGATAATAAAAAGCTAATTGATTTAGGTGTTAGATTATTTGAAGAAGCAGCAAATGATGATAAACAAACTCATGCTTCATTACGTGGTGATAAAAGAAGAGCAAGAAGAAGATTAAGAAGAATTAAATTTAAGAAGAATAGTTTAGTTCATTTATTTGCAAAGTCTAATTTAGTAAATGGTAATTCATTTGAAGAAAAGATTGAAAAAGTAAGAAATATTATTGATAATGGTTTATTTGATGAAAATGGCACTTTCATTCAACCAATAGATTTAAGACTTAAAGCATTAGTAGATAATGAACAATTAAGTAATGAAGAATTAATGATTGTTTTATTTAATTATTTTTCTCATCGTGGTTATTTCTATGTTAATGATGATGATAAAAAAGATAAGAAAACTAAAAAGAGTGATAAAGATAAATTAGATCAAAATAATAAAAAACTTGATGATACTAAATTAGATAAACATGAAAATACTGATTATGAAGAAGTAGAAAATGCATTAAATACTCAACTTTCATTTAATGATTTTCCAACAATTAAGTATTACAAAAAGAATAAAGAAGATTTTAATAAATTTATTGGAATAGAAGAAAATAATAAAATTTCTAATTCTTATTGAAAAATAGAAGTTGAATACCTTTTAAATCATCAAAACAAAATAAAAGATAATAAGAAATTTATAAATGATTATTTAAATATATTTACTTATATAAGAAAATTTAATGAAGGTCCTGGTAATGAACATTCCCCAACCCCTTATGGTTTATATAGAGAAAAAGATGGCAAAATTGTAAAAATTGGTGACAATTTATGAGATGCTACAATAGGAAAATGTAGTGTTTTTGAAAATGAAAATAGGGGAATGATTAATTCTCCTTTAGCAGAAATAACCAATCTAGTTAATGATTTAATAAATTTGAGTTTTCATTCAGATAAAAAACAAAAACTATTTGATGAAATAAAATTATTAGAATTTTTTAATATATTAAATGAATCATGAAAAAAAGATAAACCTTATGCTATAACTGAAGCAAATTTAAAGAAAATTTTTAAAGAATTATTTCCAAAAGAAGAAATTATTTTTGATAAAAATCATGTTTATGGTTATAGATTTAAAAATAAAGGAAAAGAACCTAAATTTACAGAACTTACAAATACATATGCAATTATTAAAACATTGATAAAAACCAAAATTATTAATATTGATGAAATTAATTTACTTGATAAAAATTTTGTTACTAAAATTAATGATTTTTATAAAGAATTAGTTAAATTTCCACAAGATAAAATTAAAAGATTTGAAAAATTTCTAGAGCTTATAAAGAATAAAAATAATGAGTTAGATAAAGAAGAACTATATAAATTATTCGATAAAATTACTGGTTTTAATAAAACCAGTTCTATAAGTTATAAAGCTATGTTTGAGTTTTTGCATTATATAACTAATAAAAATAATAATGAACTTGTTAATTCAACAACATTCTTTTATAATAATATTAAGAAAAATAGAGAAAAAAATTATAACTTAAATGGTTGATATCTACCTAAAAATCTATTTAAAGATGAAATATTATCAGTAAATGCAAAAAGAACTTTTCTTCAAGCTATAAAAGTTATTAATCAAATTATTCATTTGTATAAAAATGAATATGATTTACAAGATGTTATTATTGAAATGGCTAGAGAAAAAAATAGCAAAGAACAAAAAAAGTTTATAGAAAAATTGCAAAAAGATAATGAAGCATTTAAAAATAAATGCATAAATGAATATAAGTTAACAAATAAACAATTAAAAAATGGTCAACTATTTCTAAAACTTTTATTGTGAACACAACAAGATCATATGGATCTTTATGATGGTAAAGAAATTGATTTTAAACATTTGATTAACAAACCACAAGATTTTCAAATTGACCATATAATTCCATATTCTTGATGTGGTATTGATTCATTAAATAATAAAGTTTTAACTACAGCTGAAAATAATCGGGATAAAAAGGAACGAACCCCTTATCAGTGATTAAGACTAGAAGGTGAAGGTAAATTTGAAAATTTTAAACAAAGAATTGATACTTTATATAACAAATCAAAAATTAATGCAAAACTAAAAGATAATGATAATAAAAAACAAGACCTTTTACTTACTGAAGAAAAACATTTTAATTTAGTTTATGAAGGAAAAGATTGAGAAGATTTCATAAATAGAAATTTAAATGATACTAGATATTCAACAAGATTATTATTAAATACTTTGCAAGATTTCTTTGAAGCAAATAAACCAATTAAGTTAAATGATAATGATTTGATTCAAATAAGTGATTATGATGAAAAAGAAACATTTTTTAAAGATGCAAAGGTTAAAGTCTTAAATGGTACTTTAACTAAATATGCAAGAAATAATATTTTCATAAATAAAAATGATGAAACAGGTGAAATTATTCCATTAATCAAAGATAGAAACAAGAGTAATAATCATCATGCAATTGATGCTGCAGTTATTTGTGTTGTTGGTTCATATAGTAAACTAAATAGATTATTAAGTGATATTAAACAAAAAGAACAAGATATATGATTAGATTTTGCTAAAAAAATAAGTAGTAAAAATATTGATAAAGATAGTGAAGAATATAATGAATTAAAAGCACAATATAGTTCTAATATTTCTAATTTAAAAGAAAATGAATTAGAAAAAGATTGATTAATACAAAAAAGTAAATATATAAAAGATTTGGCTATTCAATTAAATGAAATTTCTAATAATGAAAATAAAGATTTATTTGTTAAGTTTTCCTTTCCATTAATGAAAAAATCTAATGGTGAATTATTTAATGAGACAAATTATGGATTAACTAAATCAAATAATGAAAATATTATTACAAGTAAAATTGATTTATTAAATGATAAAAATATTGATAATAAATATTTTGAAGATCATTGATTTAATACACATGATAAAAATGCTGGAAAATGCTCAGAAGATTTATTAATTAAATATTCTGATTTTAATAAAAAAGAAATTAATCCAATTTATACAAAATTATCTTATATTTTTTATAAACCTGAATTTCAAAAAATAGGTAAAAATGATAAGAAAAGTACTAATCCATATATTAATTATTTATCATATTTAAATAATGAAGATACACTATCTTTAATAAAAGATAAAACTATCCAAAATATTATTCAAAAAAAATTATACATTCCAATTTGAAAAAATGACAATTTTAATAATAGACCTACTTTAATAAGAAAATTAAAATGCAAAGAAAATTTTACTGATTATTTTTGGACTCAATCAGGAATTAAACAATCATT
>JAFNRE010000099.1:0-10556 GCA_017385735.1 Mycoplasmataceae bacterium | reverse complement strand
TAACATAATCATTGTTGGTTTATTAAAATTTTTAAAAAAATCATTAGTTTTAGTAACAGAAGGTTCAAGGTATTTTTTAGCAGCAAGATCATAATTAATCTTAATTAACATTGGATGCTTTGCTAATCTTTGAAGAAATTGCAGTAAAGCTTTGTGTTCATTTGATTCTTTATGAACAGTAGTAATATTTTTTGATTTAAAGACAAAATTTTTAATTTTTGTCAAATTATCTTTAATGGATGCACCTTTTTCACCAATGATAATGCTTTCATTTTTTAAAATTGAAACATTTTCTGGTGATTCTAATATATATCCAATAATGCGATCAGAAATTAATCCACTTAAAAAAGCAGTAATGCTCCCACCCATACTATGTGCAATTATAATGATATTTTTTAAATCTAGCTTTATAACATAATTTGCAATTAATTTTGCATAGTTTTCTCTGCTATTAAAAGTTGTAATATAAGGTGGAGTTTTTCCTGATCCAGGTAAATTCAATGCATAAAATGACACATCATTTGGTAAATAGTCCTTAATAAATAAATGTTTATTATAATCACTAGTAAAACCATGAATAAACAAAATATTTGATGTGCTATTAGGTTTAATTATCTCAATTGTATCATAGTACTTTTCATCAATAATCATAATGCTTATATTAAAGCAAATAATAACATTTTCAACACTATAAAAATAAAAAAACTAACATATTTATAAAAATGTTAGTTTATTTATTTTGTTATGGTGGAGAATATGGGAGTCAAACCCACGACCTCCTGAGTGCAAGTCAGGCGCTCTATCAACTGAGCTAATTCCCCATATGGTGGAAGTAAGTGGACTTGAACCACCGACCTCACCCTTATCAGGGGTGTGCTCTAACCAACTGAGCTATGCTTCCATCATTAAGTTTAATAACAAATAGAATTATACATTATTTTTTCAAATATAAAGAATATTATTAAAATATTAACAATATGTATATTTTTTATTCAGTTTGTTTATTATTCTTACCAATTTTAAATAGATCTATTCAAATATTTAATAATAAAAAAGAATATTCACTAAATTATTTAATTTATTCATTAATTCCATTTACATTAATCTTGTCTCCCTTATTATCAATTAATGCATTAAATTATTTAGATACTAATGCAATTAGTTGAACTATATTTAGTATAGAAATGCTTATTTTTTTAAGTTTATGTAGTATTAGTAGTATTAATTTTTATAAAAAATCATCAAAAAAAGAATATTTAAAAAATTTAAAATATTTATTTTTAAGTTCCATTATTCCATTTTTATTTACTTTTATATTTTTTTTAAGTTTACTTTTTATCCAAATTCAATTTAATGATCAAATTGTTTATAGTCAAGTTGGAGCTTATTTTCATCATAATATTAAAAGTTTTGATGGATATCATGATTTATTAATCTATTATAAAAATACTGCTTCATATTTTGTAAACAGTGTTTTAAGTATTAATTCAATTATTGGAATGTATGACTTATTATGAACATTAATTCCAATCATTTTAGTGATTTATGGAACTAATGATTTCTTGTTGAATTATGCAAAAAATCAAGAATATAAGAAATATTATTTATATACTTCAATAATTATATTAGCAATCTTTTTATTAGGATATGGATTTTTTTGAGCATATGGAAGTGGTAATGTTTTGTTACAAGCAAGCATTATTTTCTTATTAATTTATTTCATTAAACAAAAAACTAATATTAAAAGTTTTTTTGTAGTAAGTGCTTTTTTAATTTATTTTTCACCAACTGGAATCTTACTAACAATTGGATTATTAATAACTTCACTACTTTTTACATTAATGTTTCATAACATTAAAAGCTTATTTTATTGATTAAGTTATTTTATATATGGTCTTGGTGCTATTTTGTCAATTTGATTAAATCATGAATTATATATTTATTTATTATTTGATTGTTTAAGTTTAATATGATTATTATTTGTTTTTATTTACTTTAATCATTACAAATATCAATGATTAAATTTAAATTTTAAGCAAGTTTATGATAATTACAACAATAATGTGCATGAAACTAAATTTAAAGAATTAACATGATTATTTAAAAAACAAAATTTTTATTACATTTTAATATCTATCATGATTTTTTGTACAATCATGACTTTTGCTTTATATTTTACTTTTTTACAATCTGCAAATATCTTTGTGGGTTTAAATGTGATTGCTTTTGTAATTAATGTAATTTTAACAATTGCATTATCATATAAATTAATCAAAAAAAATGAATTTAATCAAACTTTGTTTTTATTATATTTCTTAATGATTGCTGAACTAATTACTGCTATTGTTTTAAATTATAAATTTGTAAATAATCAATCAATATGAAGAATTTCTTATTTATGTATTGGATTTGAAACTCCAGTTTATTATTTAGCAATCTTTGCAATAACTTACTATATTAATTTTATTAACAAAATTAAATGAGAAAAAGTTAATAAATTATTGCATATTAATAATAAAAAAGTAATTTTTAAAAGTTTAATACATGGATATTATGATGCTAAATATATTGCATTCAATTCATGCTTAATATTAGTTTCATGTATTTATGTTGGTTTAACAGTTCCTAGTTATCCATTAAGTATAAGCAGTAATATACAGCAAAATAAGACTTTTTTTAATAGCATTCAAACAAAGCAATTAAATGTAATAAAAAAAATGATTAATATTAATACAAATATTGTTTCAGATGAACCAATCTTTACTTATTTAACTACATCAAAAAATGCTGATATATATTTTTGTTTTAATCTAAATAAAAATGAGTTAAGTTTAAATTTAAAAAATTGAGCTACTAATAATTTTTATAATCCAATTGATCCATGAAAATTAAGTATGTTTGGTAGTTTTAAACAAAGTATTTATCAATATATGATTAATTATTATTCTCCAAATAAGAAGTTAAATATCAATGAACAATTAAATAAAATCTATATGAATATAAATACAAGTAGTGCAGTAAAAAACTTTATGCAAAATACTTTTTATAAAAATTATGAAAATAATTTTAAAAAAATAATAGAACTAGCAAATTCAAGTAAAAAAACACAAATTGATTATTTTATATTTAATCCAAATAGTAATGTATTTAAAGCATATGAAAATGATGGAATTATTCATTGATTATTAAATGACATGCACTATTTAAAAATGAATTTTAATATTAAAAACATTAATAATACAAACTCATTGTATATAATGAAATATTATGGCTAATTTTAAATTTACTGAACATAGTATCCCACGTTTTAAACAACGTGGTAAAAATAAACAACAAACAGATTTATTTGATACTTATAGTGAACTTGAAAAATTAAAAAGGGATGCAATTTTGTGCTATGTATCTCATGATCAAATTACACAATATTATGAAGTTCCAGGGCACAAAGATTTGTATTTTGTAGTTAATAAAATTAGTAATGTTTGTGTCACAATAAAAACTTTAACATATAAACAAAAATTAGAACTTGATTATCCTAAAAATTCTTAATCTATAATTCATTCAATATTATAGTTATCAATAATTACAATATCATCTTGATTAAATTGATGTTTCTTTAAAACTTCATTTAGTTTTAAACTGCGCATTTTTTCATTAAATCTTAAAATATTATCTCTTGTATCATGAGGAATCTTATTACTTCAATATGCTAATATTGGATGAAAAACATGTGCAATTTGATTTTCATCATAATAAATTTTTAAAAGGTCATCATCAATATTTTTATAATATTCTTTTTCATTTTTGATATCTTTTAAGTTATTTAGATTAATAACTTGATTATCTTTCAAAATTAAAGTAGGTTCAGTTTCTATTACATCATTATTTTGATTTAATTGCATAAATTCTTTTAGAACAATCTTTAAAAATTCATCTAAATTAAATCCAGTTTCACAACTTATAAAATAAACAGGTTCATTTTTCAAATATTTTTTTAACTTTTGATACTGTTCTTTTGCATTTTTTACATCTGCTTTTGTCACAACTGTAATAATCTTTTTTTGTGAAATTAAGTCTTTATAATTACTTAATTCTTCTTTAATAGTTTCATATGAAGCAATAATATCTTCATTATCTAATTCATTAGCTGAAACTAAATGTAATAATAATTTACATCTTTCAATATGTCTTAAAAATTCATGTCCTAAACCTTTACCATTGCTTGCTCCTTCAATAAGTCCAGGAATATCGCAAAAAATAATTTTTTCATTATGATAAAAATATGTTCCCAAAACAGGATGAATAGTAGTAAAAGCATAATCTGCAACTTTGACATCAACATGGCAAATTGTTTTTATAAAAGTACTTTTTCCAGCATTAGGTAAACCAACTAAACCAATATCTGCAAGATACTTTAATTCAAAAGTAACATGCTTATCTTGACCAATTTCTCCTCGTTCATATAAATATGGTGCTTTATTACTACTAGATTTAAAACTAGCATTTCCTTTTCCACCTTTTCCACCTTGACAAATAAGAAATAATTTGTGATCTTTATCCATATCTACAATCACTTCATTATTTTCATCATATACAACTGTACCAACTGGAACTTTAATAATCTTATCTTTTCCATTTGCTCCAAAGCAATTTTCACTTTGTCCATTAACACCATCTTCTGCTTTGATATATTTAATGTATCTTAGATTTGATAAAGTACTTTCATTGTGATCTGCATATAAATATACATTTCCACCATTCCCACCATCTCCTCCAGCAGGTCCACCAAATTCAACATGTGCTTCTCTTCTTCAAGCAATCATGCCATCTCCACCATTTCCAGCTTTTAATTCAATCTTACATTTATCAACAAATTGCATGATTATTCTTCTTTCTTATCTTTCTTTTTATTTTTTAAATTAATTTCATTTTCATCAAGTTCAATATAATTAGGTTCTTTGTTTTGTTTAATTTGTTCTTTTCTTTTATTTCTTAAAATGTTTGCTTCTTTTTGGACTTTTAAAGTTTCATCAGTTAATTGCAAATAATAATCAGTTTGATCTTTAGAAGTTTTTAATAATAACATCACAATTCTATTAGCAATAAAAAAACCAAAAACACTACTTAAAGCAGCAATAATAATTCTAGCTAAAATAATTCATGCACCATGATCATGAAATGCATTATTTTTAATATTACCAACAGGAATTGCTGCAGTAATTAAGAGCATTACAAAAACTAAACAACAAGTAAAAGAAAAAGAAATGACATCATAATTAATTCATTTAGTAAATTTAAATAAGAACGGACATAATAAACTTCAAGAAAGATATGGAACTATTACTGCTGCAATAAGTGGAGAGTAATATGAATAATTAAAATTTACTAAATTAATTGTGTTATATCCATTTAAAGGTATTTTAATTAAATGTAAACTTAAATCATAACAAGCAAACCTAATTCCATCATATACATGATGTAATGAAACTATTAAATTTAAATGTTGTATGATTTGTGAATTTGTTCCACTTGCTATTATTCCATATGCTGGAAATACTAAAAAATCATAACTAAAATTAATATAACCAAAAAATAACCATAAGATTAGTCCAGGTATAATAATAAAAACTAGACAAAACAAAAAAGTATTTAATGGTTTTGTTCTAAAAGTATTTGTATTTTGATTATGAAAAAAACGCATGTTTATATTTTATTTAAAAATATAAATTAATTGTTATTATCTTCTTGTTTATTTGATAAAATTTCTTGCAATGTCCTTATATATTCTTCAAAAGAATTTGCAATTTCTTGTTTTCAATCATTATTCTTTTTAATGATTTTCTCAATATTTGCTTTATTATTTTTGCACTTTTCTTTTATTTCTTTATTTTTTATAAAAGCTTCTATTTCTTCTTCATTTTTATAAATTAAAATAAATGCTTTTTGTTCTTGGAAATCTTTTCTTTGTCTTTTTACTTCAAATCCATTAAAAATGTTATTATCAATTATTTTTTTAAATTTAATTTCAATTTGATTAAGAATATCTTTTTGGTTTAATATTAAAATAATAGATTCATATTTTTCTTGTCCTTCACAATCATTATCAAATATAAAGCATTTTGGTTTAATTTCTTTTAGTGAATTATTTTTATTATCATTTTTAGACAATCAACTTACATAAAAAAATGCAACAATTCCTTTCATTTAATTGTTGCACTTCAAATTGCATTTAAGGTCATGAAATTTGCATAAATTAACTCCTATTTTCTCTTATTTTAGTTTTAGTAATGAATAAAATTTTATATTAGGTTTAGTGATAAAAAATAAATAATGTTTATTACATGTATAGAAGAACATATTTAACAGTTATTTGTACTTTTTGTTCATAATTCACAAAATTTTGTTACTGCATCTTGAGTGAAAAATGGTTTACCTGTTTTTTTATTTTTTGGATCTAATCATCTAATTACACAATAATTAAGATCCTTTTTTATTTCATTATATATATCTCGAAAAATTTTATTTTGTCTAAAATTTGGTATTTTTTCTCTTAATTCTTTTATAAAAGATTGATAATCATAATCAGGTAGAATATCTTCACTTTTAACAGGAATAGCATTTTTATCATTTGTTAGCCTATATTGTTTAAATGTAAAAACTGGTATTGCTTTTTCATCTTCTGGATTGATAATTGCAATAATATCTGCATTTGTTATTTCTTTTTTACTTGATAGTATAGTATCAAAACCTACTATAATTGACTCTTCAACACCTTTATCATTTAAAGACTTTATTGATTTAATTATTTCAGAAACAAAATCATTATTGTTATCATGGTATTCCTTGTTTAAAAATTCAACTGGATCAAGTGGTATTTTAAATCCAATTGGAAGAATAATTAAATTATTTTGCTTTGTTAGATCTTGACTAAAATAATTGATTAAAAACTCATTATAATTTAATAAACTTTTAGTTAATAACATAAAAATTGGTTTATCATTTTCTTCTTCAAAATAATGAATGTTTGTGTTTCTATAATTATCTATTAAACGTAAGTTTTCATATTGAGATGTAAATAATTTATTAGGAATCTTTTTTGCATTTATATCATTTTTTACCTTTTCTAATGATTTAGAAAATGATATTGTGTGTATAATATCATCTTTATTGTTTTTTTCATAAATTTCTTTGTCTGATATATATTTGTATATATATGCTTTTAACAATAATTCTCAAGCATTAATAAATAACATAGATACTGTGGGATATCTATAGTTAAACTGAGGCTTGTTATGAATCTCTATTGCAGAAAACATTGCAGATTTTGAAGCATTTAACAAATTAAATACAATATTTTTCTTTCTTCTTTTCATATATGAATAAATTTGTAAAGATAATCATATAAATTTTATACAAAACTTTTCTAAATTAAAGTTTAAAGATGAGAAAGATATAATTTTTGGGACACATTAATTTTTTCCAATTTGTATTTCCTTGTTTAATTAACAAATTTAATTTTTAACATGCTATTTTTTAATTTTAATAAGGTTTATAGATATATTATCAACACTAACTTAATAAAATAATTTTTTTAACACAAAAAAATCAAGACATTTGTGTTTTAGTCTTGAATCTTTTAATATTAGTAACTTGTTTAATTAAATGTATCTACTTACTAAATTATTAACATCACCATATTGATAATGAATTTCATCTAAATACATATCAACTTTAATAATTCCATTTTGTAATAATACTACTCTATTTGTTAATTTTTCAACTTCTAGCATATCATGTGAAACTAATACAACTGTAATCTTGTTTTGTTTGGTTCATTCTTGAATAAAATTTTCTAGTTGATTTCTTATTTGAATATCTAATCCTGTAACTAGTTCATCTAAGAATAAGACTTTAGGTTTATGCATTAAAGATAACAAAACATTTAATCTTTGTTGTTGTCCGCCTGAAAGTTTCTTAGCATCAGTTTTATAAAATTCTTTAATTCGAAAAACTTCTAGTAATTTGTCAAATTCAAAATCACTCATTTGATCTTTATCTAATCCATAAGCACTTTTTAAAAATTCAATGACATTTTTAACTGTTACACCTCTTGGATATAATGAATCTTGAAATTGAATCCCAATACCTTCTTGAAAGGTTTTTTTGTAATCATAGTTGTATATAATACTTCCTTCAGTTGGTTTATTAATTCCAGAAATAGTTTCAACAGTAGTAGTTTTACCAGCACCATTAGCGCCAATAAAAGCAATATTTTCTAATGGATTAATGTTAAAACTAATATTATTTACTGCATATTTTTTTTGATTATTATCTTTATAAATAACTGATAAATTTTTTACTTCAATTAGTGGTTTTAAGATTTCACTATTTTTTTTAGATGGATCTTCAAGTAAATCAACATATCCATATTGATTAATTTCTCTTCTTTTAGAAATCAAAGTTGGTTGATCATTTTTTAATGTTTCATCAGTAGTTGAATCTGCAAGATATTTAGGCATTGTAAATAAAATATCACTTCTGTAAGTTCTTGTTTTATCAACTGGATATATATTATTATCATTATTAAATTCTAAGAATTTTCTTCCAGAAAGTTGTGAAATTCCATTTTCTTCTTTATTTGTATGCAAATTTGTTTTAATAGAATTTACATAATCTTTTTTGGCATTATTACCTTGATTTTTTAAATCATTCTCTCTTGCTTTCTTTTCTTGAATTTTTCTTTTAATAAATTTAAACAATTTATACAATAATGTGAACATCTTATTTAATACCTCAACTAAGTTTTTTAATTGCAATAAAACTAAAAATAATAATGCATCCTAGTGGTACAAATCAGTTAGCTCAAAAATCTCCTGCTACATACATTGGACGATTTAATTTAAATACTTGTCAACTTTGTGGACTTCAACCATTTTTGCTGTATGTAAAGACACTTTGTGAACCATTATAAACAAAATCTCCATAACTAGAATTTGGTTGTACAAAAGATTCATATTGCAAAGCATTAGTATATCTATAAGGTGAAAAATAACTAAGAACAGTTAATCCATCATTGCCTAAAATTGAAGATAAAGGAATAATTTGACCTGATAAAAACATTGAAAAGAAGAAAATTGCCATACCAATACCTTGTGCTGACATTACAGTTTTAGTAACTGAAATAATAAATAGACTTAAACTAATAGATAAAATAATTGTATAAATTTGACTTAAAACATATCCCCCTCAATTTACATGAGTATACATATATTCAAATGCTGGTTTATTATAAACTGCTTTATCATCTGGGTATAATTGCATATCTTTATTACTAAAAAATATCACAACAAGTAATAACATAAAACAAATTTCAACAAAAAAGACAATTGCATAAAAAATTGCACATCCACAAATAAACATTCATGGTTTAATTGGTGTTGAACCAATTCTTTTAAATAATGATGAATTTTTAAAGCTTTGTATAGATGCAGGTACAGTTTGTGTTGCATTTGAAGTAATCATTAAAGCAATTAAGCCAGGAATACTAGAACTTGCTGTAACAATTGTTTGTACAGAACTACTAAAAGGAATTGCACTAAAAATTCCAAGAATAAAAATTGGTAAGATAAAAGTAAAAATAGGCTCTGTTTTTGAATTTCAATAATGTTGGTTAATTAATTTAAAAACTGCTTTCATTAAAATTTTCTCCTTTCTTATAATTCTTCAGAACTAATTTCTAAATCCTTATTTATGTCTTTAAAAGTATTAATTAATAAATCAATTTTTTCTTTTTTAACTTTTGCTTTGAATTTATTATTTAAATGTTCTAAAACTTTTTCTAGTTCATGATAAAGTTCTAAACCTTTTTTAGTAAGTTCTAAAATATAACTTTTACCAACTCTTTTTTTATTTATCAAATCAAGATCAGTTAAAGTTTTTACAGCTCTTGATAAAGTTGGCTGATTCATTCCAGTGATTTTAGTTAGATTAGAAATTGTTTTAAGATCATATTTTTTAATAAAAATAATGATTCATACATGTTCAAAAAAGATCCTTTCAATGTTACTTTTTTCAGTTAATTCAAAATATAATTTATAAAAATACCTAATAAATAATCTTGCTAAAAAAATAACTTGTACAAATTCTCTATCAAATAAAACATTTATTTTAGATTTCATAAAAGTGCATTTTTGGTTTTCTTTATTTTTCATAATATGATTTTTTATATGAGTTTTCATATGTTTATTAATGTTTATATTATACATAATTTAAAAATAACAAGAAAATATTTTTTTATAATCTATATTATTAATAAATAGTATGAAAAAATTAATTAGAAATTTTTGCATCATTGCTCATATTGATCATGGTAAAAGTACATTAAGTGATCGCATTATTGAAATTACTGGTGGATTAAGTAAAAGAGAAATGAAGGATCAAGTGCTAGACAATATGGAACTTGAAAGAGAAAGAGGAATAACTATTAAATTAAATGCTGTAAGACTAAATTACAAGTATGATAATTTAGATTATGAATTTAATTTAATAGACACTCC
>JAFNRE010000098.1:0-8770 GCA_017385735.1 Mycoplasmataceae bacterium | reverse complement strand
GCTTTTACACATTCATTAACTGCAAGTTTAATCGTTGCATCAATTGTTGTACCAACAAGTGTCATTTTAGCTGTAATGGTATGTTTTGGAATGTGATCAAATTGAAAAGGATATAGTAAATTAGTATTAAGCATTTCAAATATTTCTATTGCTATTCCAAGTGTTATTAATGGGATTGCTTTAGTGATTTTATTTACTTTCACATGAATTCCCATGGGTTTTGGTTTTGGATATTTAACAATTATTTTTGCTCAAGTTTCATTTGCTACACCTTATGCCATTGTTTTTATTTATCCAAAATTACAAAAATTTGACATGAACTTGTTGTTAGCAAGTCAAGATTTAGGTTATACTAGAATTAAAACTTTTTGAAAAATTGTTTTTCCTTATTTATTACCAAGTATTTTATTATCAAGTACTATTGTATTTACTCAAAGTTTTGATGATTATGTAATTACAAGTTTAGTTGAAGGTAGAGTTTCAGTTATTGCTGTAAATTTATATACGATGAATAAAGGAATTCAAGTTTGAGCAGTAACATTTGGTGCGATTGTGATGTTTATTACTTTTTTTATTGTTATTGTTAGAACTTGTATTGTTGCATCAAAAGAACAAATTAGAAAGAACAAAGATAAAAAGATCATTTTACAAAGAATGCATAAAATGACTTTTAACAAAATTAAATTATTGCACAATAAGCAAAGAAAGGAATTTTCTAAGAGTGTTTAGAAAAGGATTAAAAGTATTTTTAATTGGTTTAATAACTTCTGTAAGTTTAGGAGCTATTCTTGGTGCAATTTTTGGTTTTGCTAGTATTAAACATGATAAAACCTTAATTTTTGGTAATTTTGGTGAATATGAATCACCAGAATTACAAACTCAAATTTCAAATGAAATCTCTAATCAATACCATGGAGTATCAGTGCAATATACATACTATAACTTAAATAATCAACTCCCAGCAATGTATGAAAATAACCAATTAAGTATTGGTGTACCAACTGATTATGAAGCAGCAGAGTTAATTTCATTAGGTTTGATTAAACCTTTAGATTATGCAATTTTTAATACAAATGGAATGAAATTAGGTTATTACTTGAATAAACAATATGTTCCTATTGAAAATGGGATTTTACCTATTCAAGTTAATTTAGCACAAGAAAATAAACAATTTAATGTTCCATATACTTTAAATGGGATTAAAGGTGTAAATTATAGTACTCAAGAAGCTTATCAAACTGAATATAAATATAGCATTTGTAATTTATTATCTCCAAATGTTATATGTGATATAACACAAATTTATTTACATTGTGATTTTAATAACATTAAACATATTGATATTTTTAATTATGATTTACCATATTTTTTTCAAAATTATATTTTTGCTTACTCTACATATGGATATAAACAAAATTCAAATAATCAATATAATTTATCTAATTTAAGTTCTAGTCAATCTTGAAAACAAATCATGAGTGATATTCAAAACAATAATTGATTTCATTCATATTTAAACAAACCTAAAGTAGGAATGGTTACAAGTCCACAATCAGTTTATTCTGTTGCTGCAAGTATTGAATATGATAATGATAATGAAGTACCAATTACTAACCCAATTAACACTAATTCAAGTATTAAAAGTATGAGTAATACTTTTTCATATTTCACAAAATATTTATCTAAAAAGTATTTAGGTTCAAATCCAATATATCGTTCACAGTCTTCTGCTGGGATTATTAATGAATTAGATAATGGTCAAATACATGGTGGATTTTGTTATAACGGAGATGCTTTATATACTGCAATGGGTGGGAATTATGGTAATTCTTTAACAAACAAGCAGTGAGATGCATTAATGTCAAACACATTTCATGTTGTTCATCCTAAATATACTATGATTGCTTTAGATACTGTTGGGATTAATCGTTCTTTACCAAATAATTTGTTATATATAGCATATAAATTTTTATATGATTTGTGTTTATATGGAGCAGATGCTAATCCTAGTTTTGATGGTTATAATGAACAATTTGCTATTAATGCTAATCATGATAATGTAAATTACACTAATTCTTATGAATATTTATTAACTAATTTTCAAAATAATAAGCAGTTAATTAATTTGATTAAAGGTCAAAATGAAAATATTTCATGTCCTTTTTATTATTGATCAAAAGCAACAAATATTAATAATAATAACGATCCTTGACAAAACTATAGTACACAAGTACAAAATGAACAAAATTTTATAGGTTCTATAAATAATAATGGAGTTTATAAATATGGCACCATGCAAAATTTTTCATATAACTTATATGTTTCACCATTTTTAAACATTAACAATTTTGCTAGTGAAATCATTACTAAATTAGGAGCAAATTTAACACAAGGTACAGCAGGGATGAATTGATTTACTACTCAAACTTCATATCCATTTCCAAATAATACTTCATTAATTACTTATAATCAATTCAATAATTGATTTGAAAATATTTATACAATTAATCCAAGTAATTATATTTATACTATTCCTAAAAATATTAACTTTACTATTACACCAAATACATGTGTAGAATTACCATTAACTAAAATTCAAATTTCAAATCAAGCAATTGCTTTTAATGATGTAATGTACCAAGATTTTAGCAATTAATTTTTTAATGTGTTAGAATAACAAAAACTTTTTAAGGAAATGAAAAAATGTTTTTTAGTGCATTTAATCAAACAAAAAATGAAGAAATATCAAAACCAATAAATCAAGATAATTATATTGACTTATTAGAAAAGTTAGAATGAGCTTTAGAAATGTCTTATAACGATTATGGAATAGGAATACATTTAAAAGAAGAAGATGCAAACAAGTGCATTATTTTATTAAATCATTTAATAAAAAAGATTAATGAATATTTATCACAAAAATCATATTATGATGGTAATACAAATATTTCAACTAATTGTATAAAATCTTCAAACGAAATATTAGATGTTAGTGAAGATGAGTTGAATATTTTAAAAAGACTTAAATGAGGACTTGAACTTTGCTTTGAAGATAGTGGTTATTATTATGGAAGTAAGTTTAGATTAGAAAGAAATGATATTGCAAACAGTATTGATTTACTTTCATACTTAATAAAGTATTTTAAGAATATAAAAGATAACCAATAATTTATGGTAAATAAAAACTTAAAATTATTTAATAAGCATTTCTAAAAATCATTTAACTATTTTAAAAAATCTCATAATAGTATTTGAACTATTTTTTATAGATGATGAATATATGAATTTAATCCTTTTATTTAACTATGGAAAGTATTGAACAATCTATTAAATCTTTAGAATTATTAATCAAATAGTTTAAAAAATATAAGAAGTTTATGCAATCAAGCATATTAAGTTTTTTATTTAATGAAATTGATAAAATAAATTCTAAAAGAATACAGATCCTTTTATAACTTAATGAACTAATAAGTATTTTTCTTAATCAAATATTGGTAATTATTAAGAATGTTTTTTTGTTGCAAATTAAGAAAAAATATTTTAAAAGATTCATATTAACATATTAATAAATTCTGAAGTTTGTAATTCTAAAGAAACAAAAATCAAAAATAAAAAATATTAAAAATTAGAAACTTTTATTAAATACCTAGAAATTTGTAAGTTCTCAATGTTTTAATTTTTTAGTAATTAATAAAATTGTTATTTTATAGAAGCACTCTTAATCAATCTTAAAACGTTATAGTAATTTTGATAAAAATGATATTATTTATAAAGAGAATTGTTAAAGTTTAATAAAACATAATTTATGAAAAAAATAATTAAAACAGCAATAGGAATATCAAGTTTAGTACTTATATCTTCAGCAACAATTGGAGCAATTGTTTCTTGTAGTAATAATGAACCAACTGTTCAAACCAACAGCAACTCTACAAATAATACACTATATGAACAAAATGCAAAAATTATATCATCTTTATTACCTGCAATACTTCCAAAAACTATAAATTTTTCAAATAATGATGATTGAACTGCGATTAGCATGTTATCAACACCAAGTTCAACCCAACAATTAGAATCATCAATTAAATCTAATCTTATTCAAGTAATGAATAAGTATGTTTCAAATCCAAGCAATTCACCAAATCCAACAATTTTAACAGTTTTAGGAACTAATTATACTGCTTCAGAACTTGTAGCAAATTTAAATATTAATTTTCCTAATGTTATTTCTTTAGAAAAAACTTATGCCTATAATGGTACAACTTTAAACAATATTACATTTAGTTATGATAATTGCCCAATAAATTTTGCTTGTACAATATCAGGTTTTACTTCTCCATTAAATTATTTTATTAATGATGATTTGCAAGGTGTTTTACAAAAAGTTTCATTATTAAATTGAAATGAAAGCATTGTACAAAGTCTAAGTAATAAAACTGCTTTATCAAATGCAATTGATGATAATATTCAACAAAAATTAGATAATAATGTAAGTAAATTAGTGATAAATAATATTCAATTAACTCCAAATGAAATTATGAATGCTATAACAATAAAAGTACCAAGTACTGTAAATTATTTGAATCAATCATTACAAAATTTTTATATTTCAATATCTGCATTGAATGAAGATAACCAATCATTTTATTTAAATGTTACAGGATTTAATCCGTTTACATTCACTAATACAATTTGACAAGATGTTTCTAATAAACTACAAAATTTAATAAAAACTGCAGCATCTAATACTGATAATAATTTATATTTATCAAATTATTCTTATACTGTGCAACAAACTTTATCTTCAACTGATAGTTCTGCATTTAATCAAGCACTGATTAATTCTTTAATAAATTTAAATATGCCATCAAATTTTGTAATTAATAATATTTCATTTAATACAATATCTATTATTCAAGATGCAAAATATTTATTACCTAACAATTTAACACAATCACAAATTAGTTCAGATGAAAGCAGTCAATCAATAAGTGGCGTTGTTTTAGAACTTAATAATATTAATGTTTCTTTACCAACCATTTATTTAAGTTCTTATATTTATTAAACATTAGTCATACAAGCATTGTTATATAAATATTCTTGTTATTGGGAAATAAGTAAAAATACCAAGTATTTATTTTTGAAAAATAAAAGAAATCTTTGTTCCATAATAAAAATATGAATTCATTAATTTCAATGACTAGTAAAACAGCAAAAAGTGGTAGTAAAACTTGTAGAACTAAAAGTATACAAGATACGCATGAGATAATTGCAACAGATGTAACTTATCTGCTAAGAATTTGAAATGCTAAACAAAATCATCTTTATCTTTAAGAAACAATCAGTCGCAAAACTAAAGAAATATTAGGTGCAAAAATTATCTATGAATAATGATGCAAACTTAGTCGTAGATTCATTTAAATTTATTAAGGATAAACAAATAAATGCAATAGTAAGTTCTGATCACAGAAGTTGTTATTCATCTTCTGAATTTATTAAAATGTTAAAGGAATTTAATTGAAAACAATCAATGTTTAGAGTTAGAAATTCTCTTGATAATAAAGAATTTGAATTCTGATTTAGTATTTTAAAAACTGAACTTATATATAAATTAAACATTAAGAAAATGAGATTCAATGAATTGGAAAATGAAATTGATGATTTCATTCATTATTACAATAATGTAAGAATTCAAGAAAAATTAAATTGAATGACACTCGCACAATAAATATATGAATCATTTATAATAATAAAAAACATGAAATTTGACTTTTTATTCAAATCTCATGCCCATGTTTATTATCTTTTTATTTTTAATAATTAACAAAATTGAATTAGTTAAAAATGTGATAACAAGCATAAATAAATAGAATTTAAATTTTAGAAAACACCAATTTATGAAAAAAAGTATCAAAATAGGATTAGGAATACTAAGTTTAGGATTTGTATCTTCTACTACAATAGGAACAGTTATATCTTGTAGTAATGATCAAACAAATAATGAAAGTAATAAGAATCAATCCAATAATAAAATTAACAATAATTCAACAAATAATAAAACTAGTAATAATCAATCAAATAATCAAATTAGTAATAACTCTACAAAGTCAAATAATGAAACTAAGAATAATTCAATAAACAATTCTTCAAATGATACATTATATGATCAAAATGCTAAAATTATTGCATCTTTATTACCTGCATTATTTCCAAAAAATATAAATCTTTTAGATTATTTAGAAGTTGTTAATGAAACTTCAATTAGCGCATTACAAAAACCAAGTTTGCTAGAACAAGTAAAATCAGCGATTAATTATGAACTTATTCGTTCAATGAATGATTATGTAATTCCGTCATGAAATCCATGAGATCCTGGTGCTGATCCTAATCCAACAGTTTTAACTGTTTTTGGCACAAATTATACAGCTTCAGAAATTACTGCAAATTTAAGTATTAATTTTCCTAATGTTATTTCTTTGGAAAAAAGTTATGCTTATAATGGTACAACTTTAAACAATGTTACATTTAGTTATGATAATTTCCCAATAAATTTTGCTTGTACAATATCAGGTTTTATTTCTCCATTAAATTCTTTTATTAATAATGATTTGCCAAATGTTTTACAAAGAGTCTCATTATTAAATTGAAATGAAACTATTGCAGAAAGTCTTAATGATAAAACAGCTTTATTAAATGCGATTGAAAGCAATATTAAACAACAATTAAATAATAATTTAGATAAGCTTGTAATAAATAATATTCAATTAACACCAGAAGAAGTTGTGAGTGGTTTGACAATAACAATACCTAATACTGAGAGTTATTCAAATGGTGAATTACAAAAATTTTATGTTTCAATATCTGCATTGAATTCAAATTCAGGATTTGAATTAAATGTGACGGGATTTAAATCATCTACATCCACTAATACAATTTAACAAGATGTTTCTAATAAACTACAAAGTATAATTGATAGTGCAACTGATGGTAGCATATATTTGGAAAATTATCATTATAATGCAAAAGAATCTTTATCTTCACAATATAATTCTGAATTTTCTCAAGCAGTTATTAATCATTTAGAATATTTAAATATCGCAATATTTTTAGTAAGTAACAACATTTCATTTAACACATATGATATTATTCAAAAAGCACAATGCTTATTACCTACAAATTTAACACAATCACAAATTAATTCTGATGAAAGTAGTGAATCAATAAGTGGTGTTATTTTGAAAGTTAATAGTATTAGTGTTACATTACCAACTATTTATCTAAACACGGATTAATATTATAATTACTAAATATATTAAATTGAAAAAATAGTAAGTAAATCTTAAAATAATGTAAATCTACTTTTTAGAATTAGACTTTAATAGTTTTTCTAAAAAAATAATAAAATCTTCTTTTTCTTCATCACTATGATTTTTAAAATATCTTATTGCTTCATTTTCAAAATCATTATTATTATTTTCTTAGAATAAATATTAATTGATAAAGTTATCAAACTTCTGTTATTTGGTCATATATCTTGCATTTTTATTATAAATAAAACAAGACATATTAAAGACCAATATATGATTTAGAATAAATTCAAATTTTATGTCTATATTTTAAAATCTTCTTAAAAAGATTATTTGCTAAAGTTTAATCAATTGTTTGTTCTTTGTATCAATTTTATAGATTGCACCAATTTCTAAGATTAAAGATGGTAAAGTATGACCACAATCAAAATTCATAATAATGGGAATTTTCTTTTCAATATATTGCAATATTAGATCTTGATACTTAATATTTGACCCTGAATCATCATAAGATTCAAATTTACCAACAATTAATCCCCCAATTTTTTTAAAAATATCAGCATTTTTTAAAGCAGATAAATTTCTTTCTATTTCTGCTATATTCTTGTTTGATTCTTCAAAAAACAAAATATCACCATCATTAATCTCAGGCATATATTTTGTACCCAACATTGAAACAATTGTATTTAAATTACCACCAATTAATCTTGCAGTATGAGAAGCATTGTTTAGATATAGTACATCATGATTTAATTTCATATCATTGACATTTATAGGTTGATTATTTCAATCAGTTTGTAAATCCCAATAACATTTTGGATTAGAATAACTATAATTATGCAAATCTTTTAAAATTAAGTCTTTAATTGATAAAGCATTAATTTTATTCACAAAACTATTTTCATCATAGTCTTTCAATAATGCTTGACCATAATAAACATTCATACCAGTGATTTTTAAAATTGCTAATATAATTGCTGTTGTATCTGAAAATCCAATAATTTTAATTTTTCTTTCTTGAATTAAGTTGTAATCTAATAAGTTTAAAATAGAATTTGAATTTCATCCACCTATAGATGGCATTAATATCTCACATTTTTGTATTAATGTATTAAATTCATTTGCTCTTTCAATATTCGTCCCAGTTGTATAATTATTAACATTTTTAAAAATTAAATTTCCAAGTATAACTTTTACTCCTAATTCTTCTTCTAATCTTTTTTGGCAATTTATAATTCGTTCTTTAAATTTTGAAGCCAATGATGAAGAAGATGAATAAATACCAATAATATGAAAATCCATAATTATATATAATATAGTATAAAAATATTTAAAAAGGATTGATAAGAATTAAAAACATGAAAAATGTTCTTCTTAAAATGTTTAAAGAACTCAAATAAGCATTTTAAGCATAAAGGGTTTTATTAAATAAATTTATCAAAAATTATATGTGCCTTAGATTG
>JAFNRE010000097.1:0-3973 GCA_017385735.1 Mycoplasmataceae bacterium | reverse complement strand
TGCAAATTATGATTCAATGAATTCCATAACTGCACAAGATGCATTAAATAATCAAACATCAGATAATTTAAAACAAGCAATAACTTCTGCAATTCAAAATGAAATTGGGAGCGTTTCATTTACTTTTGATGGTTTAACCTATACTGCATCTGAAATTGCTAATAATATAACAATTACATTACCTTTAAGCATTACATCAATAGATAATCAAAATGCACAAATTCCAGGAGTAACATTGTCATATAATAATATTCCATTAACCTGAAATACAAGTTCTTCTAGTTCATCAACTGCAAGTTCTTCTTCATCATCTAATACTGATTTCATTGTTGAAGGTTTTAGTTCTTCAAGTACTAATAAAACTCCAAGTCCAAACCCAACACCAGGTCCAAATCCATCTAATAATCAACCAATAGCAGATTATTATAGTCAAATTGCAAAAGAACTTGATGCAGAACTAAGTAATATTATTAATATAAGTTCTGATGATTTTGAAACAGGACAATCTTCATCTAATACTTCAATAAATAATAATTTAATAATTGCTGTTAAAGCAGCATTGCAATTAGAACTTCAAGATTTAAATGCAACATTTAGTTTCAATGGTGGAACATATACAATAAAACAAGTTGTAAGTAATATTGATGTTATTTTACCTTCTAGTTCAAGCAACATTGATACTGATATTAAACAAGGTACAATTCCAGGAGTTCAATTAAAACTAGGTTCAATATTATTAACAAATACAGCAAAAACAAATAAATTTACAATTCAATTTATTAAAGGTGATACAGGTAAAAAGATAAAAAATAATATTACTCAAAGCCAAATATATTCAGAAATAGCAAATCAACTTAATGATATTTTAAGTAATATCATTACTGTAAGCAACTATAATACTGTTTATGCTAATTCTGCTTTATCTTCAGAATCAGCAGAAAATCTATTAACTTCTGCTGTTCAAAGTGCTTTAACAACAGAAATTCAAAATTCAGGAATAACCTTTAGTTTTACAACTGAAGATGATAATATTACTTATTCAGCAAAAGAAATTGTACAAGATATTATAATCACATTTCCTGCAAGTACAAGCATTACTGAAAATGATATTAATGATGGACAAATTCCTGGAGTAGTATTAGAATTTGAAGGAATATTATTAAATAATACTGAAAAAACAAATACCTTTATTATTGAA
Source organism: Mycoplasmataceae bacterium (assembly GCA_017385735.1). GTDB lineage: Bacteria > Bacillota_I > Bacilli_A > Mycoplasmatales > Mycoplasmoidaceae > RGIG1987. The sequence continues at coordinate 2,775 of JAFNRE010000097.1, read as the reverse complement.
GGATTTAAAACAAATACTACTCCTATTAAGAAAATATCTGTTACTGCAAAAGCAGCAAAATATATTTCAAATCAACTTGATAATTTATTAAGTAATGATATTACTGTTAGTGGATACAAGCAAACTACAGCTAGTGATGCTTTAAGTACAACTGCATCACAAAATGCTTTAATACAAGCTATTAAAACGGCTTTATTACAAGAAATTCAAGGTTCAGGAATAAATTTTGATTATCAAACTCCAACTTATACTTTATCTTACACTCCACAACAAATTATAAATAATATTAATGTTACCTTGCCAACTGGAAGTTTATCAAGTTCAAATAATAGTGAAGGACAAATCCCAGGTGTAACATTAACATACGAAGATATTACATTATCAAATACATCAGGTTCATGAAACTTTACTATTGTTGGCTTCTTAGTTAGTCAAGCTGTACAACAAAAAATGCTTCAAGATCAAGAAATTGCACAATATATTGGTCAACTACTAGCTTCTAATGGCGGGACTGGAGTTAATGTATCAAACATTAGTGCTCTTTCAAATACATTAGCAAATACATGATTAGAATCAGCAGCTAGTGAAGAAACCTTAACAACATATATAAAACCATTACTTATTCAAGATTTGATACAATCAAACAATGATCATGATAATTTTGTAATTAATAATGAAAATTATACTGCAGCAGACTTAGTAAATAATATCACTTTTACTTATCCAGATTCTATTCCTGCAGCAATGTACGACTCATTGGGAACAATGTGTGGCATTGGATTAAAATACAATGGATTTATTATTGATGATCCTTCTGATAGTTTTAATTTTCCTACTAATGATGGTGGAGATCTTTCAACTACATTTCTTATTAATGGTTTTGAATTAGCACAATCAGATCAATACTGAAGCAATCAAAATACACAAATGATTACTAAATTAAATAGTATTTTAAATAATGTTATAGAAGTAAATGGTTATTCAAGCACTACTGCAAGTAGTAGTATAAGTACAACTCCAAATCAAAATAATTTAATGTTTGCTATTCAAGAAGCGATTTACAATGAAATTAGTAAATCATTTACAACAATAGTAATAAATCATACTTCATATACACTTGATGACATTGTATATGGTGGTGGTCCAGAATATTATAATACTAATCTTCCGCTTAACCCTGTTGCAGAAGATAACTACGTTGCTAATTTGACTATGTCTGGTATTATAATTACACTACCAAAAGAAATTACATTAAATAATACTCAAGATGGATTAATACCTGATGTAAGTATTCAATATAATGGATTACCATTAACAAATATTCAAGGAGAATCAACATTTACTATTACTGGTTTTGCAAAAATCACATCTGACAAAGTGAACAAAACTGTAGCAACTTGATTAGACACAATTCTTCCACAAATCATTAAAGTTACTGGATTTAGTGATATTACAGCAAGTGATGCTTTAACTTCACCATATCCATCAAAATTAAAAACTGCTATTAAGAATGTAATAGAACAAGAAATTATAAATTCTAAATATAAATTATTATTTGATAATGTTTCATTCTCAGCAGATGAAATTATCCAAGGATTAAGCATCACCTTACCTGTTGGAGTGACATTGAATGATGAAGAAAAAGGAATGATGTCTAATGTCACAATACAATATGAAAATATTCCTTTATCAAATGATAACTCTACTAATACTTCTCCAACATCATTTATTGTTGAAGGATTTAAAGAAGTATAAAATACTTCTACAACTGAACAAATTATTTCAACATTAAATACAATTTTAAATCAAGTTATTAATGTTACTGGTTATAGTAATGTAACTGCAGCAGATGCATTAACTAATCCAACAAGTTTAGAATCAAGTATTAGAACAGCTTTGAATACTGAAATAACAAATTCAAAAGAAACTTTCAACTTTAATGATCAATTTACTTCAATTCAAGATATTGTTAATGCTTTAGTTATTAATTTACCTTCTAGCATTACTTTAACTAATGATAAACAAGCACAAATTCCTAATGTAATAATTACATATAATGGCATTCAATTATCTAATGAACAAGATACAACATCATTTATAGTTGAAGGATTTGAACAAACTACAGTAGATAGTATTGGTTCAACTGGTTCACCAACTTCTAGAAATCAACAAATTGCAAGTTTATTAGATAGTTTATTAAATCCAATTATTCAAATTGAAGCATATTCAAAAATAATAGCAAGTGATAGTATTAGTAATGCTAATAATCAAAGTTTATTAACTTCAAGCATTGAAACTTCATTAGCAAATGAAATAAGTAATTGAGATACATCATTCATCTTTAACAATGTTGCTTATACAGTAAGTGAAATTATTGCAAATATTAAAGTAACTTTACCAAATAGTGTTCCTATTGCTAGTGATGTATTAGGACAAATGCCAGATGTAACATTATCATATGCAGGTATTAATTTAATTAATTCTAATAATACTTCTGATTTTACAGTAGAAGGATTTGAAGTTACAAGTAGAAGTAACATTGAAGACAGTGCAGACATTAGCAGTAAAATTGCAAATCAAGTTGAATTATGAATTGATAAAATAATGACCTATTTCACAAACAGTAACGGATATACTTGAACTGGATATACTTATGAAATGTATTTTGATAAATATAATTCCATATTTATTCCAAATGTCTCAAATATGACAGCAAGTCAAGCTGAAAATGTAACACCTGATACTAACTTAGTAATAAGAACAATTAGATATTGA
>JAFNRE010000096.1:0-5047 GCA_017385735.1 Mycoplasmataceae bacterium | reverse complement strand
TTCATATCGTAGTGGATACACCTGTTCCCATACCGAACACAGAAGTTAAGCACTATGGAGCTGATTGTAGCTAGAAATAGTAAGAGTAAGTAGATGTCACGCAAAGAAGAAAATGAGGATCTTTAAGATTCTCATTTTTTTATATAATTTTTTGATAAAATTAATTTATTACTAAATTATTTTGATGAAAATAAATACTTCCATTTATTGAGTTAGAATAATGAATAAAAGTTTTAAACAAGGAAGACATTATGATTTTAACAAAACAAGATAAACAAGAAATTATTAATAAATTTGGAAAAAATGATAAAGATACTGGTTCTACAGAAGTTCAAATTGCAATTTTAACTGCTGAAATTGATAATTTATCAAAGCATATTATTGCAAACAAAAAAGATAATAGTGGTAAAAGAGGATTACAAAGAAAAGTATCTGCTAGAAAAGCTTTATTATCTTATTTAGAAAGAGTAGATATTGAAAGATATAGAAATATCTTAGATAGATTAAACTTACGCGGCGCAAATAATACAAATATTGACAAGGAAAATCATTTCAAAAAAGATAAAGAAGACAAAATTGAAGATATCAAAGAATATCACAAATAAAGGAAAGTTTTAAATTCTAAATGACTAATTTATATTTTTTACCTCTTTCTGGTCAAGATGAAAATGGCAGTGGATGTTATGCGTTAATTATAGATGATGAAATTTATTTATTTGATGCAGGAGCAAAAAGACCATTTCAAAATACACTAGGTGTTAAAAAAATCTTACCAGATACTAATTGATTAGCATTAAATAAAAATAAAATAAAAGCAATATTTATTGGTGAACCTTCTTCTTTAACAACAGATGGTTTATATTATTTAGTAAATAAAATTAATCCCAATTTACCAGTTTATGTTACTGAATTGGGAAAAATGTTTATTGAAGCAAATTTTAATTATGAAATTCATAAATTAAATGATAATTTTACTTTTAATTTTAAGATTATCCAATTAAAAGATCCAATTTATATTAATAATCGTAAAATAATTCCTTTTTCTACTTTTTCACCAATTCCATATTCAGTTGGATTTTTAATAAAGGACATTGATGGTGATATTGTAATAATTAATAACTTTATTATTAATAACGATTATTCTAAATTATTTAATAATGGTTTATTAGATTTGACTTTATTAACTAAAAATGTAAAATTATTAGTTGCAGGTGTAGGCAATGTTTCAAATTCAAAAACTTTTACTGCACCTGGTTTTCATATTAGAGAATTTATGTATGACCAAATATCTATTGCAAAAGGTAGAGTTATTGTTGCATTATATGATCATGAACTTTATTATTTGTATGCTTTAGCAAGTGTAGCAAAGCAATGTCATAAACCTTTTATTGTATATTCATTAACTAGTGTTAATGTATTTGCTGCAAGTATTAAACAAAAACTATTTAATAGTAATAATTTAGTTACATTGCCATTATCTGAAATGAATAATTCTGATAATGCTATTATTGTAATTATTGCTAAGATTAGTGAATTATATCCATTATTGATTGATATTATTAATGAAGATGATAAAAAGTTAATTGTTAAAAAAGATGATTTATTTATTTTATGTACAAATAAAATAGCAGGAATAGAAAAATTAGAAGCAGATACAATTGATGCTTTTACTAGAAGTGAAATTCCAATGATTAAAATTCCTAAAACAACATTACCTATAAGAGCAAGTGTTGAAGATCAAAAATTTTTAATTAAATTATTAAAACCAAAACATATTATTCTTACAAATGGTTTATATAGAAATTTTATTGATTATACAAATGCAATAATTACAACAGGAATTAACCCTAATTGTGTTCATATTGTTTATAATGGTGAAGTGTTTGATGTTAATCATCCTGAAGCAAAATTAGAACATATTGTAATCAATGAAAAATATGTTGGTAGCAGTAGTTTAAATAGTGAGATTGACTATCCAATATTATTTGAAAGAGAAAAAATGTCAACTGATGGATTTGCAAATGCTATTGTCTTATTTCAAATAAATAAGGATAAAATAAAATTATTAAATTTTTCTTTAAATTTATTAGGTGTTGTTGATAAAACTTTTTTAGAATCAAATAAGTATAAAGAAATTTTAAAAGAATTGTTAAACAAATTAAACAATCATTTTGATTCTTTAAGTACAAAAGATTATGATAATAAAGAATTAAAAAATAATATTAAGAAAATTACTGAAAAATATTTAGAAAAACAATTAAATAAAAAACCACTAGTATTAGTTATTTTGTCACAAATAAAAATTGAAAAAGATAATACTAAAAGATTAAACTAATAAATACTTATATATAGATATGATTCAAGCAGTAAATCTAAAACAGCTTCAAAGCACAATTAATAAAGCTAATATTCCAGTATTAATAATGTTTAGAACAACATGATGTAATATGTGCAATGTTGATGAAATTATTATTAATAAGATTCAAGAAGATCATAAAAATGAATTTGTTTATTGTTATATTGATGTTGATGAAAACAAATTATGAAGAGAAGATAATAATCAATATTTTAAGATTGACAAAGTTCCTTATTACATCATATATTATCATAAACAAATAATTTATAAAGGCGATAAACCAATTACTGAATATCAATTATCAAGTATTTTAGAAAGTATTGATAAGTCAATTGATGATAAAAATGATATTAATAATTAATAGGAGATAAATATGAGTACAACAATTAAAGAAGACAATTATACTTGAGATTTAGAAAGTATTCTTGAAGATTACAATCATGATATTAATATCTTATTTGATAAATGAGAAGAAAAACAAAAAGAAATTTTAGATTTATATCCTAATATTTTTAGTGATAAAAATAATTTTATTAAATATATACAATTAAGTGAAGAATATGATATTCTAAATAATCGTTTATACAACTATATAAGCAATAATTTAAATGAAAATTTAAGTAATAATACATTTAATTCTTGAATGCAAAAATACATGAATAAATTAAATGAATTTTCTGTAAAAACTTCTGATTTTACAAATAGAGTTATTAAAGAAAAAAATAATATTAGAGCTTATTTAGAAAATCCAAAAATTAGTGAATATTGTAGAGAATTTGAATTAATTTTTAGAAATGAAGCACATTTATTGAATGATTCAGAAGAAAAGTTATTAGCACAATTACAAATACCATTAACAGGATATGGTGATGTATTTAGTGTATTAACTGATAATGATTTAAAGTTTAATAGTGTTTTAGATGCAAAAGGAAACTTACATAAAATTGAAAATTTTATTACTGGATACACTTTATTAAGAAATAATGACCGTGTATTAAGAAAAAATACTTTAGCAAGTTTAAGTGATGCTTTTAATAATATCAAACAAACTTTAACAAAAACTTTATATTATAATTATTTATCTTTTAATAAATTAGCACAAATTAAGAAGTTCAAAGATTATGTTGAAGCAACTTGTTTTGATGATGAAATTGAAGAATCATTAATTCTTCATATTTATGAACAAGTTAAGAAATACAAATCAAGTTATGAAAAGTTTTATAAAATTAGAAAACAAATTTTAAAGAAAATTCTTGATGTAAAAGAATTAGAACCATATGATATGAGTATGGAAATTGCAGAAGAAGATGATTCTAAATTTACTATTAAACAAATTCAACAAGAAGTTTTATCTGCATTAAAAATTCTTGGTCCAGGATATATTAAAGTTATTAGAAAAGCTTTTAAAGAACGTTGAATTAGTTGATTACCAAAACCAGGAAAACAAACAGGTGCTTATTCTATTGGTGGAATTAATGGTTTAAATAAATACTACATTAGTATGAATTTTGATGGTACTATGAGATCTTTAGAAACTGTTATTCATGAATTAGGTCACAGTGTTAATTCTTACTATATTAATAAAAATCAAAAGATTTATAATGATGAAAAAATCTTTTATGCAGAAATAAGTTCAATAACTAATGAAACTTTATTAAGTTATTATTTAATTGATAAATATAAAAAACGTCCAAAAAATAAATTATTTGTTTTAGATTCATTGATAAAAAATTTCTTTAATACGACAAGTAGACAAATAGTTTTTAGTGAATTTGAATATATTATGAATATGAAAGTTAATCATAATGAAGCTTTTACTACTGAAAGTGTTGAATCCACTTATTTTGATTTAATGACAAAATATTTAGATGTTAATCCAAAAGATAAAGATTTATATTCAAATGATATTTATTATAGATTTAGTTTACTAACTCCATATCGTGTTTCACATTTTTATGCTGGTAATTTTTATGTATATAAATATGCTATTGGTCAACTTGGAGCAATTATTAATGCAAAAAGAATTCACGATAAAGATGATAAGCAATTAGCAAGATTATATACATTCTTAGAATCAGGAACAAGTAAATCTCCTTTAGAAACTGTAAAACTATTAGGAATAGATTTATCCAAAGATGCTCCATGACAAGAAGCTCAAAAGATTGTTGATGAATGAATTGAAGAATATATAAAGATTGCAAAAGAATTAAAATACATCACTAAATAAAATAAATATTAAATTATTACAAAATATTAAGTAGAAAATTTCTTTTTTAAAATTATACAAATGATAACTATATTTGGAATGATAAATAGTTATCATTTTTGCATAAAAAAGATAATTTTAATGATATCTAAAATATAAGTTTCTCTAAATTCATATTTATATTTTTCATGTATTTATATTCAATCTAAACTTTAAATTAGATATTTTAATCATAAAAAAAGGGAGGCTTTCATTTTTGTGGGATTGCCTAAATTATGACAACTAAAAAGTTGTCATTTTTTTATTAAATTTTATTAAATATATAAGAAAGGATTAAAGATGGAAAATTTTGATAATTACATTCAATTATTATTGACAAAAGATCTTGAAGAACAAGATAATGAATTGTTCAGACAAAGGTGTAAAAAAAGATTTGAATCTAATGGTTTTAAGGAAAAAACTATTATATTTAAGAAGAAAAAAAT
>JAFNRE010000095.1:0-7361 GCA_017385735.1 Mycoplasmataceae bacterium | reverse complement strand
ATGATGTTTATCCATGACAATATGCAACTAAAGAATATGGAATAAATGGAATTAGTGTAGATAATCAATTGATTAATTTGTATTGATTAATTAATAAAAGCTCATTTAATTTATGTAATGTCTTTTTTAATAATGGAAATAATTGAAATTGAGATTTAAGTTATTCAACAACTAATTTAACTAATTTATTAAATCCAAGTAATTCAAGTTCTTCATCATCTTCTTCAAATTCATCATCAAGTAGTTCTAGTTCATCATCAAGTTCTTCGAGTTCTTCTTCTTCAGGTAGTAGTTCATCTAACAGTGGAGAATTAATAATTACTAGTTTAAATGCATATGATCCATCAAATGCTAATAATACTCAAAATTTAAAAATTATTATTAGTGGATTTAAGGATTTTAATAATTATTGCTCATTAAATAATAATAAAACTTTATATAACTTTGCTTTAAGTAATGATGATTTATTAAACATCTTGAATGAAAATAAGATTTTAGGACTTGATGATTGAACTATAAATCAATTAAATAACTGTAGTATTTATACTTTATCAAACTATAATTTCTTTACTCCAACTAATAACTTATATACATTTAATTCTCAAATTCAAAATGCAATTGCTATTCAATTTCCTAAACAACAAAAAATTACGCAAAATGCAAATAATGAATTAAATTCTAATCCTTTATTAAATTTGAATCAAAGTATTTCATCTTATACTTATCCAACAATTTATATTACTGGTTTTTTATTAAACAGTAATTTAAGTAGTTTAAGTGATATATTTAGCAATAATCAAATTAATTTAGAAAATTTATCATCCTACATTAATACTAACAAAATTAATTACTATGAATTTTTGAATAATACTAATAATTTATTAACACAAAATAATGCTTATAAATTCTTAAATTATAGCAGTACTTCAATCAATTTAAATCCATATATTGCATCAAGCAATAATATTACTTGATACTATAATTCATTAAATATTACAATTAAAGGATCATAATGCTTAATAAAAATAATGCTTTAATTAACAATAATAATGTTGAAGATAATCATGAATCAAAAACTAATGTAAAAAAACAAAATTGGTTTTTAAAGTGATATCAATCCTTAACTAAAAAAAAGAAAATCTATTTTTTCTTGTGAATATTTATTCCATTATTTATTGTAATTTTAGTTGCTAGTTTATTAGGAACTACAATGAATCAATATCATCAGGTTTTTAATAAAAAAAATAATACTATTTATTACGAAACCCAAAACTTTAATAATTTATTTGATTCTAAAGAAGTTAATAATTCTATACAATATCAATTAAATTATTCAAATATTGCTACTTCTTTAGTTCAATATGTAAATAAGAAAAACTTTCCTAGTGGTAAAAATGTGCAAGATTGATTACCATATTTGTATCACAACAACTTTGTAATTTATTTAGAATTAAGTAATCTTTATGAAAATAATATTTATATTCAACTAATTAATAAGAATAATAAACCTGATTTAAAGTTTAATCAATATGGTCAATATGATAATAATTATTCTAATTTAAGTAAAAATAAAGCTTTTAATGGTAATAGTAATGGAAATGAAAATCAAATTTTTAATTATGCATATATTTCATTATCAAAGAATTTATTTATGCAATATCAACCAAGTCAAGGATGAAGTTATACTTTAGTATTAAGTCAATTACAACAATTAAGAAATCAGTATCCTGATTTAGATATTAATTTAAATAATGTTATTTAATTTATAAAGTATATTTGCCAAAACTTAAAGCATGTTTTTTATTTTTATTATAGAAATTTAAGAAGATAAATCCATTAATCATCATTGCAATTAATAAGACAAAAATAATAAAAACGATATTAGCAGCATGATGTGCTTGAGCATATAATGTTGGACTTGCACATAATAAAATTGTGATAAATGCTCCAGAAATAATTCCTGCTGAAAAATTATAAAAATGTTTAGGAAATCTTTTTAGTAAGAAACTAATAGTAAATACATTTAAAACAATTCCAGATAATACACAACTGCAAGTAATTAGTAAAGGAATAATATTTAGTAATGGATGATCATGAATAATTGTATATGTATAACTATAAAAGTTAAATAATAACATAATAAAACTACTTGATATTCCAGGAATAAATAACAATAATCCAGTAATAATAGCAACATATGCTAATTTACCATATAAATCTTTTGGTAACAATTTATATCCTGCATTTGAAACTAAAAAACCTTTAAAAGTATGATTTGCAATTGTAGTTGTTAAACAAAAATGAATATATAATCCTAAAGCAATAATAATACAAAATCCAATTAGAAATAAAATTGGTAATAATCAGTTTTTTGGCTTTTTATATTCTTTAAAAGAATTTAAAAATAAGATCTTTTTATGAAAATAAAAAAACACAGGTAAACTAAAAAAACTTACACTAGCAAATGCAATAAACAAGATTAATTGTCCTGTAAAAGGTGTATTTGTAAAAGTTGCAGTTGAAGCATCAAAACCTTGAGAAGAAAATCATGTAACAAATTTTGCAAATAAGAATGCAGCAATTAATCAAAAAATTCCAAAAGGAAATAATCAAAATAATGATCTTAATGCTCTTCTGTATTTATTAACTCCAAATAGCATTCTAGCATGTTGCATAAATTTTGGATAAAAACCAAAAATAGTTAAAGTTGTACTTCCACTATATCCAGGAATACCATCACTAATTCCCATTAAAAAACCATAAATGCAACGAATAAAAATATCTTTAATATGTTCTTTTTCAAAGAAAAGTTCTAATCTTGTTTTATATAGTGTTTTATTATTATAAGTTTGTTTTATAACATTGTCTTGTTGTTTTCACATATACCAAAAATCTTGAATAATGTATTTATTTTAAATAATTTAATTTAATATTTTTGAATTTATTTTTTTATTTTATTTCACACAATTATTCTTTTTCATGTTTACTGCTCTTAATTGTCCACATGCTGCATCAATTTCTGTTCCAAATTCTTGTCTTAAAGTACATTGAATTCCTAATTCTGTTAGTTCTTTTTGAAATTGTTTAGCTCTAATTGTTCTTTCATAATTAAAAGCATTATTTAGTACAGGATTATAAGGAATTAAATTGACATATACTAACTTATTTTTAAAAATATTTGCTAATTCTACTGCATTTTCATATTTATCATTAACATCTTTAATCAAAATATATTCTAAAGTAATTCTTCTATTGGTTAAAGCAATTAGATCATCAATTCCTTTAATTACATCTTCATATTTATATTTTCTACTAATTGGCATAATTTGACTTCTAATTTCTTGATTAGGTGCATGTAAAGAAATTGCTAAATTAATTTGTGGCATTTCTTTAGCAAAATTTAACATCTTATCCATTAATCCACAACTAGAAATGGTAATTTTTCTATATCCTAAACCAATTGCATAAGGACTATTAATAATTTTCATTGCATTTAACATATTGTCATAATTATCAAAAGGTTCACCAATTCCCATAATCACAATTCTAGTAATAAGATTTTTATTAAATTCATAAAGAAATTGATTACAAGTTAATAATTGTAAAACAATTTCACTTGTAGTTAAATTTCTTACTTTTTTTAATTGTCCACTAGCACAAAAACTACATCCCATATTACATCCAACTTGTGTAGTTAAACATGCACTATATCCATATTTATGATGCATAATGACAGTTTCAATTAAATTTCCATCATTTAATTCATACAAGAATTTAAAAGTAGAATGATTTTTAGAAACTAGCTTATTTTTTAATGTTAAAGTTTCAAAATAAAAATTTTCTTTTAATTTTTCTTTAGCAACTTTAGAAATATTGCTCATTAAATCAAAATCAGTAACAGCTTTTTTATAAATTCATTCAAAAATTTGTTTTGCTACAAAACTTTTTAAATTATTGTTTTTTAATCATTCTTCTAACTGTGTTAAATTTAAATCATATATACTTGTTTTATCCATTTATTCATCCTTATTATTAATTAAATCTGATTTTGTTTTTTCATAAAATTGCTTAGCAGTTAATTCGTTATTAATTACTAAATATAAGTTTTTATAAAGTATTGATGAAATATGATATTTTTCAAATAAATGATAAATAACAATAATTGCTTCTTTACCTTCAACAGTTTTATCATAATTTTTATTTGCTAATTCATTAGTATCAAATTGAGCAATTTTTAATCCATAACAATAATTTCTGCTTTTAGCACTTGTACAAGTTAAAAAAATATCACCAATTCCACAATATTGAACAATACTTAATGGATCACAATTTTCTTTGATTAATAATTGTGTTATTTCTTGCATACCTTTAGCAATAAAAGCTGAAATTACATTAATAGAAACATCTAAACCTGTTAATATTCCAACAATAATAGCTAAAGGATTTTTTGTGTTTGCTAATAATTCTGCACCTTTTAAATCAGAAGATATATAAGTTACAAAATAATCATTATTAAATAAATTACATACTTTCTTAGCAATCAATAAATCTTCACATAAAACATTTAATACAGTAAATTTTTTTTGAATAACATCAATAGCAAATCCTGGTCCTAAAATTGCACTAAGGCTTTCTACTTTTTCATATTTTTTTCTTTGTACTAAATCTGAAACAGTTTCATTACTTTTAATAATAAAACCTTTACTTGCATTAATTAAATTGAATGAATAATTACTAATTTCATTAATTTCATCTAAACAAGATTCAATACAATTACTAGGTATAGCAATTAAAATATAATCAAATTTTTTAGTTTTAAGAATTTGTAAAGAATTGTAAATTGCATGATATTTTGATAATTTAATTTCACCAAAAAATTGTTCATTTCTTTGATGATTTAAATCATCTAATTGTTGTTCATTAATACCATAAATACTAACTTCATTATCTTTATTATCTAATAATACTTGACTTAAAGCAGTTCCTCATGCCCCACTTCCTAAAACTAAAATCTTATTCATGCTATTTCCTTTCTTTACTTGTTATATCTTTGTAATAAACAAGGATTGGAACCATACTAAAATCAAATGCTTCTTTAATTTGGTTTTCAATAAATCTCATATAACTAAAATGTAAATACTTTACATTATTTACTTTAATAACAAATGTAGGCATTCTTCCTTCTACTTGTTCAACTTTTTTTAAATCAACTTTACCACCTTTAAATAGTGGAGGTGGATTTACAACTTGTGCTTTATCAATTAATTCTTGTAAGATTCTTTCTGGAACTTTTCTTGTTAATTGATCATTAATCATATTCATCTTATTCATGATTTGTTTCAAATTAACTTCATGTTCTTTAGCACTAGTGAAAATAATTTGAGCATATGGTAAAAATTTAAATGCTTCTTGAATGATTAAGGTTAATTCTTTTTCTTTATTTTTATTGAAATTAGCAATTAAATCAATTTTATTAGCAAGAATAATACAAGGCATATTTGCATCATAAATTAGTTGTGCAACATTTTTGTCCTGATCAGAAATTGGTTTGCTAATATCAATTACTAAAATACAAAATTGTGATCTTTTGATTGCTAATTCTGATCTTAATAAAGCAAATTTTTCTAAATTATCTAATTTGCCTCTTTTTCTTAATCCTGCTGTATCAATAATAGTATATAAATTATTGTCATATTCAAATTCATTATCTACTGCATCTCTTGTTGTTCCAGCAATATCTGAAACAATCATTTTATTTTCTTTTATAATTTCATTAATAATACTTGACTTACCAACATTTGGTTTTCCAATAATACAAAATGTTAAGCTTGGTTTTTTATTAAGTTTGATAGGTTCTTTAAAATATTTAAAAATTGCATCAAATACTAAATAAATATTTAATCCATGTTCTGCTGAAATATAAATTGGTTCACCTAATCCTAATTTATTTCAATTAGTACTATAAGTTTTATTATTAATAACATTTTCAGATTTATTAGCAATTAAAACAATTGGTTTTTTATTTTTTTTAATTTGTTTTGCTATTAATAAATCATCATTATTGATATTTTGTGTTTCACTAACAACATACAAAATTAAATCAGCTTCTTTTAGTGCAAAATCAATTTGTAAATTAATTAAATATTGAAATTCTTCATCAGATGAAACTTTATTTACAGTAAAACCCCCAGTATCAATTAATAAAAAATCATGATTTAATCATGAACATATTCCATAATTTCGATCTCTTGTTGTTCCTGGTTGATCTAAAACTATTGCTTGTTTTTTTCCAAGTAATCGATTAAATAAAGTAGATTTACCAACATTTGGTTTTCCAATAATTGCAACTTTAAACATATAAATTTATAATTAAAAAAATTATTAAAATAATTTTAAATAATATTTAGTATATTTTGATAATATTTTTTTGATTATTTTTTAAGTTTAATTTTGTTTTGTAACTTTATTAATTAATAAATGAAATTAAGTCTTGTATTTAAAAAGACCTATTGAAATAATTTATATATAGCAAATAAGTTATTTTTAAATATAAAATTTAAATAGGTTTTAAGAAAGAATTTTATGAATAAACTTTTAGAATTTAATAAAAATGAAGTTAATTATTTTAAATTAAATGAAATTTGTGAAATAAAACGAGGAGAAAGAATAACAAAAAAGGATTTAATACAAAATGGATATCCTGTTATGAGTGGTGGAAAAACATTTTTTGGATATTATCATAAATACAATAGAAATGAAAATACAATTACTATAGCACAATATGGCACTGCTGGATATGTAAATTGAATTAGTGAAAAATTTTGAGCAAATGATGTTTGTTATTGCTTATTTCCAAATGAAAAAATACTAAATAATAAATTCTTATATTATGTTTTAAAAAATAAACAAGAACAAATTTATGAAGATGTAATTGAAGCAACTCCTGCACATTATCCAATTGAAGCATTAAAAAACATTGTCATTCCACTTCCTCCAATTGAAATCCAAAATGAAATTGTAAATATCTTAGATCAATTCAATGATTTAACTAATTCAATATCTTTGGGTTTACCAAAAGAAATTGAATTAAGAAAACAACAATATGAATATTATAGAAACAAATTATTAACTTTTAAAGAATTAGAAAAATAAATGTGAAAAAATACTTTTTGTATATAATTACTAATATCATTTTTAAAAATGCATTGTGGTTTACCAACTAACATGCCTCTATGTCATAGAGAAGATTACTAGTTCGATTTTGCCGAAAATCATCCCAGTATCTAAGAAGATTAAAAGACTTTCTCTTTTTTTTATAAAGGTGTCACTAGCTCAACTGGATAGAGATTTTGACTTTGGAT
>JAFNRE010000094.1:0-3075 GCA_017385735.1 Mycoplasmataceae bacterium | reverse complement strand
TTTAGTTTTTTATAAATATCACTGATTTGAAAAGCCATATTATCATTTATATGAAAAAAGTAGTTTGCTAAAGTTTTATTAAATAATAATTTATATGCAACAAGAATTTGATTTTTAAAATTTTGTTTCTTATATTTATGTTTTGATGAAAAATAATATTTTCCATCTCCTACTAAGGGATGATTCATGTATGATAATTGTGCTCTAATTTGATGAAATCTTCCTGTTAATAATTCAATTTCTAACATTGAAATATCATCAGTAGGATAATAAGCAATAACTTTGTATTTTAAAATTGCAATTTTTGTGTTAGGTTCTTTTTTATCAAATACTAAAGCAATATTATTCTTCTCATCCTTTTTTAAATAATGCTTTAAAATCCCTTCTTTTTGTTCAAATTTTCCATAAACATATGTATAGTAAAACTTTTGAATTTCCTTATTTTCAATTGCTTCATTAATTCTTTTTAAAGTTGCATAATTTTTACTAGCAATTATTAAACCACTTGTGTTTCTATCTAATCTATTACTTAGTGCTGGTGCAAAAGTATTTTCATTTTCTAAATCATATTCGTTTTTGTTATATAAATATTTCTTAATTTGATCAATAACTGCATCATATTCATTTGCATGTGAACTGTGTGATAATACTCCAGCAGGTTTATTAACAATTAATAAATTTTGATCTTCATATATAACTTCTACATCATTGCTTGCATTCATGAATGATAATTGAGGTTCATATTTTTGATATATTAAATGATTCTTATTATTTAATGTATCTTCATTTACATAAAAATTAATTTCATCATTGATTTGTAATCTATAATTGTTTTCTACTTTTTTTTGATTAACTTTAATTTTTTTAGTTCTTATTAATTTATTGATTAAAACCTTTAATAAATTAGGATAACATTTAGCAATAAAGTTATCTAATCTTTTATTTACATCATTTTCTTTAACTTCAATTTTAAACATCTTTATTTAATTTAATTTCTTCTTTTGTTTATCTTGTATATAATCTTTTTTAAATACTTCTAATCTAGAATCATAAATAATACTTTCTAAATTTTCAGAATCTGGATGCGTAATTAATTTATACAAAATATCTTCATATTTTTTATCAAATCCTTCATTTTGTATAATTTGATAAACCTTATTTCTTACTCTTTCATCTTGTAAGATTTGTTCTTCTTCATCTAATTTAAAAACATCAAGTCTTTCATCATATATGACACTTTCAATGCTTTTAGTATCAAAGTGAGTTAATATCTTAAATAAAATATCTTTATATTTTGCACTAAATCCTGCTTTTTTTAAGATTTCATAAGCTTCAGTTTTAATTCTTTTTTCTTCTTCTTTACTTAATGCTTTTTCATTTAAATCATAAACTACTACATCTTCATCATTTTGTTTTGATTTAGTTAGATTTTTTTCATATTTTTTCATTTTGTTACTTAACATTTCAAATTTATCATTAATATTTTTTTCAATATCTTTTAAACATTTATATAGTTCTTTATCTGTCATTTATTGATTCCTTTTTAGTTATTATTAGATTTAATATTTTTTAAAGTGATTATTATAAAAATCTAAACTTGGACATAATATTTACGCAGAAATTAAATTTTGTGTACTTTGATTATATAAGTATTTTCTGTATTGTGATGGTGCCATTCAATTTAACTTTTCTTGAATTCTTACGTTATTGTAATAATTGATGAAATTTGCAATTTCATTTTCCAATTCTTTAAATGAGATCTTTTTAGTATTTAAGTTATATATTAGTTCAGTTTTTAAAATACTAAATCAAAATTCAACAACTCTATTATCAAGTGAATTTCCAATTCTAGACATTGATTGAGTTCAATGATGCTTTTTAAGCATTTCAGTAAAAACTGAAGATGTATAACATGCACCATGATCTGAATGAATTATTGCATTTTTTGGTTTATATTTCATTGAAATAAATGAGTCATTTACTAATTTTGTATCATTATACATAGATAATTTTGCTCCTAATACTTCTTTGGTTCTATGATGCATAAATACTGAAAGATACACATGATTTTGTAAAGCATCATAAGTACCTTCAATATAAGTCACATCAGTAGCTAAAATTTCTTCTGTATGATATTTATTATCAAAATCTCTTTGAACTATATTATCAATTTTTACATTTGTATTCTTTTGTTCTCTTGCTCTTTTTGGCCTTCTTATTTGACAAAATAGCCCTATTTTATTCATAATTCTACCAACTTGCCTATCAGATATAACATAACCATATCTCTTTAATATTTCTTGAGAAATAGGTTTTCTACCATAATGACCATTAAATTCAATGTAGATGTCATATATTCATTTTATTAGTTTTTCATTTACAGGTTCATGTTTTGATTGGTGATATTTATTGTTTCTAATATTACAAATTGTTTTACTTGAAACATTTAGAATAACACCTGTTTTTCTTGATGATAATCTAGTTTTCTTTGTAATTTCTTTAAGCTTATCAATTAATTTTTCATCACCATCATCAACTAAATCATTAATGATATTAAGAAAATTATCATAGCCTACTTCTTCAACAAGTTCTTTTAGATATTCAAGTCTATTTCCTGAATTTTTAGGTCTTCCAATCTTACTACCTTTTTTAGAAGATTTTCCAGTCATTGAGATTAATACATTCATATCTCTATTATGGTATAAGAATTTTTTATAAACTTGTTTAAATCATTGCTTTGATGAACTAGTAATCTCTCTATATTTTGCAAACTCTATTCATACATTTTTCGGATTAGAGGATTCATATATTTTGAATAAATCAATTCAATCATTTGGTTTTAAATGCTTAGACATTAATAAACAATATTCCTTTCATTAGATAATTACTTTTTGCGTAATTCCAATGTCCATGTTTAAAAATAGTTATTTTTAGAATAACTTAGTTTCTTTTATTCTTAATGGAAATTTGATAACTTTTCTTTTATTATGATTTTTATCATATTCATAATCAAAAAAGTAATTACCACAAAGTTCTACTTCTCCTCTATAGTAATATTGATTATCTTTATATGAT
>JAFNRE010000093.1:0-4806 GCA_017385735.1 Mycoplasmataceae bacterium | reverse complement strand
TAATAGCTTTAATAATTGATTCTTTATTAATTTCTTCAAAAGTAATTCTTTTACATTTATCTTTGTTGTTTTTATTCAATGCATTATATACATGTCATGCAATGCCTTCACCTTCTCTATCAGGGTCAGAAGCAATATAAATTACTTCAGCTTCATTACCTAATTCATTCATTTCTTTAATTACT
Source organism: Mycoplasmataceae bacterium (assembly GCA_017385735.1). Taxonomy (GTDB): domain Bacteria; phylum Bacillota_I; class Bacilli_A; order Mycoplasmatales; family Mycoplasmoidaceae; genus RGIG1987. The sequence goes on along the minus strand of JAFNRE010000093.1, from coordinate 4,621 downwards.
TGAAATTTATTATTTATTGTTTTAAAAACTGGATCAAAATTATTAAAATCAAATCCATATCCATTATTATCTTTTAGATCTTTTGATAATTCCTTAATATGTCCACCTGTAGCAAAAATTTTAAAGCTATTATCATTTAAGTTTTTATTAATAGATTTGATTTTTCCACTACCTTCAATTATCATTAATTTCATTTATTTATATCTCCTTATTTTTTAATTAAAGTCTTCATATTTCTTTTCTTCATTATTTACTAATTGATTGTCTTTATTTACTTGAATTTCATTATTAGTATTAGTTAGAATTGTTGCATTCAAAATACTTTGTAAAATTGGTCCAATTGGATTTAATTCTTTTAAATGATTTTTAATGTATTCATTAATCAAAAATTTATTAGCATTATCAAATTCTGTAATTTTATTAGTATATAGTTCATGTTCTTTTACATAAACTCAAATGTTAATCTTTTTAATGACATTGTCTAACTGTTCTTGATTTCTAGCATTATTTTTTGCATTTTTTGGATCATTTGCTTTTTCATAATTATCAATGTAGTTATTAATTAATCTATGAAATTCTTGTTTTAGTTCTAAACAAGTTTGTTCTTGTTTTCATTGATTTAAAGTATTGTTTTGAAATAAAAATGGATTGTATAAATGATCATCAACTTTTATTAAATTAAAATCAATAACTTCACTTTCATTATCAAGAACTTTATTATTTAAATCATTGCATTGATAAAAGAAATTAGACTTTAAATATGCAGGATTATTATTCATACTAAATGCAATCAAATATCCATCCTTATTTGGATTATTTAATAATTCTTCTTTTGTTAGTAAATTCATTGATGTTAATGAAACATTTGAACTTTTGTTTTCTTTATTGTTAGAAATTGTTGTATTTTCAGCTGTGTATGTTCCTGCTCAATCACTGTAATATTTATTAGTTTTGTCATCAATTGACTTAATATAAGCATGTGTAGCACAGTTATCAATGATTGTTTTTGCAATATTATCACCATAAACATCATTTAATTGTGTTAATGATTGCACAATTACCATTGCCATGATTCTTCTACCAGCACCAAGTGTAAAGAATTGTGAAGCATGATTTAGTTTTGGCATGTTACAGAATTCATCTAAAATTAACAATAAATTTCTTGGTAATTTGTTATCAGCATATGTTTCAGCTTTTTTAATAGAAAAACTGTATAATTGATCAACAAACATTGCTAATAACTTGTATGATTTTTCATCTCCTTCAGCAATAATAATAAATACTGCAGTTGGTTTAGTTTCATTAGCAATTTTACTTAAATCAATATCATTACTAGTTATTAATTTTTTAATACTTTCATTACTATAATTACTTGTTGCTTTATCTACATTAGCATATGCAGATCCAAGTGTTGCATCAGGACTTGAAAAAACTTTAATACCAGTTTCATATGATTTCTTTTTCATATAAATTGCTTGTAATGATTTATCAGTCATTGTAGCAATATCAGTGATATATTTCTTTAATTGTTCTTTGTTATTTAAAACACTAATAACACTTGCAAGATTAATATTATCTGCTAACTTATATAATTCTTCTTCATTTATATTTGAATCATTTACATATTGTTCAATAAAAGTTTCTAAGGAATAATAATATGCACACAAAAAAATACTTTGAGCTAATGTATCTCAAATTGCATCTTTATTATCATTAATTGGAAACAAAACTGCACTAACTTCTCTTAATAAATTATCAGCAAATTCTATTTCTTGATCAATAGTTATTTGAGTTTCTCTAGTAATTTCTTGTTTCTTTAATAATTCAGCTTTAACATAACTTTTTGTTACATTAAATAGTGGATTTCATGTATTACTATGACTTGGATTTTTGAAGTTCAAAACTAATACATCATAGCCATTTTCTTTTAAAGTTAAATATGTATTTCTACACAATTCACCTTTAATATCTGTAATCACAAAACTTGGTTTCTTTGTTTTATTATGTTCAATGATTTTTGCATTTGCAATAATTGTTAATAAAACTATTAATTGTGTCTTACCACTTCTTGTTGCTCCAAGCACTAATAAGTGATGAGCAAAAGTATCAACATTTGCAATATTAAATGTAGTTTGATTACTCTTTTTATCATATTTAGACTTTAAAATTCATCCAACACAATTATTTGGATAAACCTTATTTAATTCATTAATATCTTGATTACTAGTTTTATTTCTTTCATCAATTAAAAATCTAGCATCTCCATAAATTTTTGATTTACTACTTCTTCTAATACCTAATCTTTTATTAGTATTATTTGAAAAGAAGTAATATAAACAAATTAGATTAACTAATTCAAGAATAAATACACTTAAAATTATTCAACCACTAGAAATATTATTTCAATCACTTGGATTTTTATATTGCTCATAACCCCCTAGTGTATATCCTAAAAAGATAGCTAATAATAAAACTAATAAAATTTCAACACTAGTTCAAATAATCTTATATTTGTTTTTAATAATTCAGTTTTTTAACATATTTTACCTTTTTCTAATAAAAAAAGGTTGTCATTATTTATGAAATTTATTTAACACTTATTAAACTTGCAACAACAATCATACAAACTACAAAAATACTTAAACATACAAAGAAAGCTATTTTTCTATTTCTTACTTTCTTTAATCAAATTAAATCAAAATCACTTAATTTATTTGTTGCAGCTTTTAATTCAATATTATTATTCTTACAATATTTTTTTGCTTTGTATCACATTAAACCACTTATACATAATCCAACAATACTAAAGCAACATATAAAACTAAAAATTGAATAAATCATTGATGAATTTATTGATCATATATAACAAAAAACTAACTAAGATGTATATATAAAAATCTATTTTGCAAGAAATAGAGAAACATCTTAATTAGTTTTGTAATTCTATAAAAGCAATTTAATTATACATTAATTAAATGAATTTTCTATCTTTAATTCTGATAACAATTGCAGCAACAATGATACTTATAACAATAATACTTACAACAATTACAGGAACAACTCATTCTGGTAATGATTTTTGATGTTTATGAATGCTATTTGTTTTATTGCTAGAAGAATTAGTTTGAAATGGATATTGTTCTCCAGAATTATAATGTGGATAATAAATATTTGGATAGTAATATCCAGTACTGCTTGTTACACCAATTTTATTAGAACTTGAATTATAAACAATAAATGGAATCATACCACATAAATTACTTGTACCTTTTTGTGTTGGAGTAATATAAAAAATTGCTTGATTACTAAATGATTTATTTGTAACATTATTTACTAATTGGTTAATTAAATTAGTGTAATTATTAATTGTTCAGTATTCATTAAATGTACTTGGATATTGCATCTCATTAGCATTGTAATTTTTATTATTAACTCATGAATAGCTTAATTCATTTTCAATAACTGGATTGATTTTATTTTTAGCAAAATATTGACTAAATGCTTGTTTAATTGTATAAAAGATATAATTTGAAATTTCAATTGTTAAATAATTAATATTCTTGTTTACTAAATTCATTAATAAATTTGGAACATTAATATATCCTAAATCTAAAAAATTATATGAATTAGAAAAGTTTTTATTGTTATCTACTAGAATTTGATTATAACCAGAACAATTTGTATTTTGTATACCTGAGATTTGAATAAATGCTAATGCAGATGTTTTATTATTTATTAATAATAAACTATCAATATTACTTCAATTAATTGTTCAGTTTTGTCCATATAAAAATTTAGTTTTGATATTATTTGCATCACAATAGCTATTAATTTGCATTTGAATTTGATTGATGATATTTTGTTCTAATGTAGCAATATCTGTTTGACTATTTCCAGCTACTCCAGTATCAACTTGACCAAAAACAATATCATTTAAATTTAAATCATTAATTGAATCAGTAACTGCTATTTCTAGTGTTCCACAACATGCTAAATTATTAATTGATGTAACAGTAATATTTGTTGTATATGTACCATCTTTATCAGTTTGATAATTTGCTAAATCTTCTAATTGTTCTTTAGTAATATTAATTGTATAATCAGCATTTAATACTAAATTATATGCACTTAATGCATTCATCACTTCATTATCAATAATGTTTTTTATTTGTTCTTCATTTGCATTATTTAAGTAAATATGATTTAAACTGCAACTTGCTAGATTAAAAGGTTCAGAATTTGAAACAGTACTACTATCTACAGAAGAACAGTAATTATTTCATCAATATTGTACTTGAGCATAATTTAATTTTTGAATTTGACTAGTAGTCATATTTTCATTTGTTTTTAAATAATTTGCTAGATGAATACCATGATAACTTGTTCAAAATGGAACAACATTACTTGCATTAACCACATTAGTAAACTTACTAATTTGTTGTTCATTATTGGAATTAATGACATCTATTAAATAGTATGAGTAAATACCAGAATTGTTTGGTAAATAATTTGTACCATCATAGTTATATAAAGATTTTGTAGTATATTCTCATAATCCACTATAACTAAAATAATCTGTTGAATTATTATTACTATTATTTGGATAAATTTGTTGTTGATC
>JAFNRE010000092.1:0-15088 GCA_017385735.1 Mycoplasmataceae bacterium | reverse complement strand
TTGTCCAATAGGTTGTCCATTAACTTCTCATTGATAAATTGCATTATTATATACATTTGATTCTAAACTAGTTGAATTACTAATAGTAATATTATTAACTTCACTTCCATAACTAGTTGATGTAGATGATGAAGTAATGTTTAAAGCAAAATAATTAACATTAAAAATTCCAGTTTTAAAATTGCTAGATATTAATGCAAATCCTGCTGTTGTACCAACGCCAGATCCTTCAGAAAAACTAAAAATAGCATAAACTACATTATGACCAATAGGAAATGAATAAGTAAAACTTTCACTATTGTTATTTGTTTCAATTTCTTTTCCATTTACATATCATGTAACACTACCTATTGATATTTGTTCATTAGAAGGCAAATTAATTAACTTTAATGATAAAGTTTGAGTTGCATTAGCTTTAGTATAGATATTTAAAGTATTATTTAATGCATTAGTATTGTTACTTACAATGATTGCATTTCATTCAGGTGTAGGATTATATGTAATTGTTAATGATTGAACTTCATTACTTAAATAACTAAAGCTATTATTATAAAAAAAGCTATTATTATTTGAAGTTAAAACACTAATTGTTGCTGATAAAGTATAAGTTCCATTAGTAAAATCTTTTAAATTATTAAAATTTATAAAGATTCCATAAGATTCATTTAATGAAGAAGTATATTGATTTAATAAGATTTCTTGATTTGTTTCATTATTTACTAATTTATATGTAACTATTGCATTTATATCTGAGGTATTTTTTATATTTTCATATGTAATTGAAAACTTATATACATTATTAATTGATGAACTATTCAATCTTAATGAAGTTTGATCATTATTATCACAAATTATCTTAGCATTTGATAATGTTCAAACATCTACTTCAATAGTATTTGAATTTAAAATATAAGTTTGATCATTATAAACATAAGAAACTTGTAAATAATAACTTGCATTACTTACTACATTATTAAGAGTTAAACTATCTTCATTTGAGCCTGATATTGCTTCATTATTTTTATATCATTGATATTTAATATCTGATAAATCAAATTTTGTTGAATTTAATGCACTTAAAGAACTTTGTGCAATATTTAATGATAATGAATCATTATAATTAACTAAAACTTGATTATTATTTACATTTTTACTTGTTATTTGTATTGGATAATTAATTATTAATTTTGCACTTAAAGTATTATTGGTAATTGAAAGTCCTGCAGGTAAGTTATTACAAGTTCCAACTAAAATATTTACTCCAGGATTTAAATTTGGTACTAAATATTGTGTGGTTTCAGATAAAGAAACACCATTAAGTGTTCAATTAATTGAACTAGGTTGAAAATTATAAGGAACATTATTATAAAGCAACTCAAAATCTAAAAATAAACTGCTTCCATTAGTATCATCAATAACTTTTTGATAACTTCCATTTTCATAAATTGCAGCACTAAATCCATTATTGCTACTGCTAGTGGTAGATGTAGATGTTGCAAGTGTTATATCATTAAAAGAATAATTTTTATTGAAGTTTAAAATTGAATAATCTTGTAAAGAAGTTGCATTAGAAGAAGGTTTAAATCCATAAAGATTAAATGTATTTGAATCAGTATTATTGCTTAATAAAAAAGAATTATATGATAATGAAACACCATCAATTTCTCCTTCATTAATATTTGCATTAGAAATTGTGTTTGGTAATTCAATACCAATATAAGAAGCAATTTCACTATTTGTATAAATGACACTTGAAACAATAATTCCATTAGGATCATTAGCATTTAATATATCTAAAACAACATTTTGCACTGCTTGAAATAAACTGATATTTAATCCAGAGAAGTTTGATGTAAGACTTACACTATCAATTTGTGATACTGTAGTATTACTAAATCATTTAGATAAATTAATTTTTTGATTTAATAATGAATTTAAATCAATACCAATTTGCATATTTCTTTGTGCATTAATTCCAGTTTGACTAGCTGAAATTTGTTTAAATCCAGTAACATCAAATGATGTATCACCATTTGATGAAGATAAATCAATACCACTATATGATAAAGTAACATCAGGAATTTCACCACTATCATTAGAATCTAAAGATATGTATGTTGGTACATTTACACTTAAATTACTTATTACATTACTAATTGGATAATTAACATCTTGGATAATTAATTTATTAGTATATGTACTTGAAATTGCATCAAGAATTGCTTGTTGAATGCTAATTCCTTGATATGATGATAATGTTGTATTTTCATAAGCAGTTTGAATAGTATTTGCTGCAGTATCATTAGCAAAATACTTAGATATATTAATATCTTGATTTAATAAATGATCAAGACTATTTGCTATTTGTTGATTAGTAAATGAACTTGTTTGATCTTTAAATCCAGTAATAGTAAATGTTGTAGTTTTATTAGTATTTTGTAATGTTATATTGTCATAAGACAATGAAACATTTGGAATTTGTGCATTTGCATTATTTGTTGGTGAAACGCTTTTAGGTAAAGAAACATCAATATTATTAGCAATTTCAGATGCAGTAAATACAATGTTATTAATTGTAAAACCATTAATATAACTTTGACTAATTTCACTTGCAATTTCATCTTGAATTGCTTGAATTAAAGTTGTAGTTGATGAAGTTGTTAATGAATCAGTTTGCATAGCTTCTGATGCTGTATATGTACTAAATCATTGTGAAACATCAATAGTTGGTGATAATAATGAATCTAATTTAGTTACAATTTGTTTGCTTGTATTATTTACACTTCCAATTTGAGCTTCAGTTTGAGGTTTAAATCCAGTAAGAATGTATGAATCAGTAGAAGGAGAAGTTGGAGAATTAAATGCTGAATTATAAATTTCAATAGAATTATAAAATAATGCAACTGATGAAATTTGTCCAGCTTCAGCATCTTGTAATGAAATATTTGTTGGTAATGTAATTGTTATTGATGATGCAACTTCAGCATCTGTATAAGTTAAACATAAAATGCTAAATCCATTTGGATATAAATAATTTAATTCTTTTAAAATTTCATCTTGAACTGCAGTTTGCAAACTAACACTAGATCCTGATAATATTGCACTAGGACTAATACTTAAAAGATTTTCAGCAGGGGTATTATAAAATCATTGTGCAACATCAATGTCTTGATTTAATAATCCATTTAGTTTATCTTGTGTTACTAAATTATTTCTATTATCATTAGCTTCACTTTGAGCAACTGTAGTTTGTAAAAATCCATCGGCAATAAATGTTGAAGCATTATTTGATGCATTAATTGTTTCACCATTATAAGATAATTCAATTCCAGGGATATGTCCAGCTACATTTTCAGGAATTGTTACTGATTGTGGTATAGTAATATCAATATTGTTAATTACATCACTTACTGGATAATTTATACCATTAAAAATTAACTTATTATTACATTCTTGTGAAATAACATTTTTAATTGCTTGTTGAACTGTTGTACCAACACCTGGTAAACTACCAACTGCATCATATAATTGAATTGCATTTGCTGCAGTAATATTACTAAATCATTTTGAAATATCAATAGTTTGACTTAATAAAGAACCTAATTTATCAGCAACTTGTTGATTAGATAAAGTATTTATTCCAACATTATTTGCACTCAAAAATCCAGTCACATTAAATGAAGTACTGCCGTTTTCATTATTTTTTAGTGGTAGTTGGTTATAAGTTATTGTTACACCAGTAATTTCACCATGTTCTTCACCTGTTGGTGTTACTGAAGTTGGTAAATTTATTTTAATATTATTAATAATTTCTGATGGTGTGTATATAACATTGCTAATTAAAAAATCAGGACCATATCCACTAATTTCAATTTGAAGTGCTTCAAGAATTGCACTTAATAAATTCATAATTTTATGATCTGAACCTTTAAGAATAGAAATATTAGAACTAGTTGAGTTGCTTAAAGATTCTTCATAAGTTTGTAAAGCTTGAGAAGCTGTATTATTACTAAATCATTGGTAAACGTTAATATCTTGTTGTAATAATGAATCTAATTTTGTTACAATTTGTTGATTTCTATTATCATTTATACCCGTTTGAGCTGCTGATACAGTTTCAAAACCTGTAATAGTAAATGTATTTGTTCCACTTTGATTTGATAATTGTAAAGAATTGTATAATATTGTAACATTTGAAATTTCTGCACCTGTATTTTCTGTTAAAGGAATGTATAAAGGAATATTAATTACAATGTTTTTAATAATATTTGCAATTGAATAAGTAACATCATTAATAGTAAATCCTGTACTATACTTATTTGTAATTTCATTTTCTATAACATTTAAAACTGCATCATTTAATGTTGTTTGTGTAGCACCATTTGAATTTGTTAAACTATTAGTTTTAATTGCTTGAGCAGCAGTAAACTTGCTGAATCATGTTGAAACATCAATATCTTCATTCAATATGGAAGTTAGTTTTGCAACAACTTCATTATTTTGGATTGAAATATCAGTAATAAATCCATCAACAATAAAGGTTGTTGAGTTGCTTGTATTTTCTAATTCAATCGAATTGTAAGAAAGTGTAATTGGAATTTCTCCAACTGCATTATCAGAAGAACTGATTGTAGGAGGTAAATTAACACTAATAGCATTCATGATTTGTGAAATAGAATAAGTTACATTACCAATAATAAGACTGCTATTATATTTAGAAGTTATTTCATTATAAATAATAATAAGGATTGCTTGAATTAAATTAACTTGTTGTTTATGATCTGAACCTTTAAGAATTGAATTTTGTAAACTCATTAATTCATTTCAATCAATATTTGCTGGATTTGAACCAGGATCATTTAGCAATGCTTGTGAAGCAGAAGTACTAAAATATTGAGAAACATTAATATCTTGTTGCAACAAAGATTTTAATTCATCTACAACAGCCTGATTTGAACTTGACATATTAGTACTAAATCCATCAACAATGAAATTTGTTGAACCACTTGTATTTTTTAATTCTATAGAGTTATAAGATAAGGTAATTGGAATTTGTGCATTAGCATTTTGAGTTGGAGTAATTGTTGAAGGCAAATTTAAACTAATGTTGTTTATAACTTCAGATAATGTATAAGAAACTCCTTCAACATTAAATCCATTAGGATATTTACTTAAAATTTCATTTTGGAGTACATATAAAATTGCTTGTTTTAAATTATATGTTTGTTCTGAACTTGATCCTGTTATTAAATTTGCAGCACTGCTGCTTTGTGTAACAAGTGTTTGAAGGGCTTGAGAAGCTGTTAAATCACTAAATAGACTGGATGAAGCATTACTACTGTTTAACATTGCAATATTGATATCTTGTTCCAATAAAGAATTTAATGAATTTGCAATTTTTTGATTTCGATTATCATTTATGCCAGTTTGAGTTGCTGATACTGCTTTAAATCCAGTAATATTAAATGTATTTGTTTGATTTGCATTTGATAATTGTAAAGAATTGTAAAATAGTGTAATCCCTGTAATTTTTGCATTTACATTTTCAGAAACTGAAACATTTGAAGGTAAATTTTCAATACTAATGCTATTAATGATTTCATTAGCAGTATATGTAACACCATTTATAGTAAATCCAGTTGGAAATTTATTGTTGATTTCATTTACGATTTGAGAAAGAATTGCTTGTTTTAAACTACATCCTATATATCCAAGATCTGGAGCAAGCAATATAGCATTTGTTGATGTTGTTGTACTACTATCAGTAAGCACTGCTTGAGCAGCTGTTAAATCACTAAAAAGACTGGATGAAGCATTGTTGCTGTGCATCATTCCTACATTAATATCTTGTTGTAATAAAGAATTTAATTCATTCACAATATTTTGATTTGCTTCAGAAATACTAAATCCAACTACAATAAATGATGTTGTATTTACTGTATTCAATAATGCAATATTATTAAAGTATATTGTAACTGGTATATTTCCTGCTTCATTTTGTGCTGGTGTAATTGTTGATGGTAAATCAACTTTAATACCACTATAAATATCAGTAAGAGTATAATTAGTTCCATTAATTATAAATCCATCAGGATACTTATCATAAATTTCACTTTCAATTACATTTAAAATGGCTTGCATTAAATTCATTGGTTCATTACTACTTGAACCTTTAAGAATTGATATATTTGCTGGATTTTTTAAAGAATTTAAATAATTTTGTAACGCTTCAGAAGCTGTATAATTCTTAAATCATTCTGAAACATTAATATCTTGATTTAATATTGAATTTAATTTTGTTGCAATATTTTGATTTGCAATTGTTTCATTAAAACCATCAACAATGAAATTTGTTGAACCACTTGTGTTTTTTAATTCTATAGAGTTATAAGATAATGTAACTGGAATTTGTCCATTTTCATTATCTGTTGGTGAAACACTAGAAGGAAAATTAATAGTGATATTATTCATAACTTGAAGCACAGTATAAGAAATATCATTTACAACAAAACCATTGCTATATGAAGAAGAATTATAAACTTCATCTTCCAATACATCTAAAATTGCTTCTTTTAAAGTTGGTGGAATAGTATTTGAAGTTGTATTTGTTAAATATGTACCTGAATTAGTTTCTAGTGCTTCAGATGCTGTATAAGAACTAAATCATTTTGATACATTAATTTCTTCACTTAGTAATGTATCTAATATATCTGCAACATCTTCATTTCTATTATCATTTGTACCTGTTTCACTAGCCGTTGCTTCTTTGAATCCAGTAGTATTAAAAAATAGTGAATAGTTTGTAGCATTATCTAATTGATAAGTATTGTAATATAATTCCACATTTGGAATTAATCCATCTTCATTATTTGTTAATGAAATACTTGCTGGTAATTTAATTTTAATACCAGTAACTATTTCAGCCGCAGTATAAGTAATGTTTTCAATATTAAAACCATTACTATAATTTGCAATAATTTCAGCTTGTATTGCATCTAAAATTGCTTGTTTTAAAGTAATAGTTGATGTTGATGGAAGTAATAATGCTTGTGCTGCTGTATAATCACCCAATCATGTTGAAACATCAATATTTTGTTGCAAGAATGAATCTAATTCATTTGCTATTTTTTCATTTCTTCTTTCATTTATGCCTGTTTGAGCAGCGGTTTGAATAGTAAATCCAGTTGCATTAAATAAATTACTGCTTGTATTTGATAATTGTATGGAATTATAAAATAGTGTAATTCCAGGAATAATTGCTTTTTCATTATCTTGTAATGAAATATTTGATGGTATTGTCATTGTTATACCACTAACAATTTGTGATACATCATATATAATGTTGTTTATGGTATAACCATTACTATTAGCAATTTCCATTTTGATTGCATCAAGAATTGCTTCTTTTAATGTTACTTGAGTATTAATAGTTGTTGTTAATGGAACATCAATATCTGTTTGTAATGCTTCAACAGCACTATCTTGTCCTAATCAATTTGAAACATTAATATTTTTACTTAATAATGAATCTAATAATTTTGCAACTGCATTATTTCTATTACTATTTTCAATTTGAGAAATTGTTGAATTAGCAAAACCAATAACACTAAATGATGTAGTGTTACTTGTATTTGATAATTCTAATGAATTATATAATAATGAAACTGGAATAATTTGACCATTAACATTATTTTGTAATGAAATACTTGAAGGTAATTTAACACTAATACCACTAATGATTTGTGAAATAGAATAAGCAACATCATCAAAAATGAATTTATTTGTATCATTTGATAGTTCAGATGATAAAGCATCTTTAATTGCAGTTATTAAATTTGATTGATTACTACTTGATAATGCATCAAGTGCAGTTAAAGTATTCATTGATTCATAAGAATAAACATTAATAGTATTGTTTAATAATGAATCTAATTCTTTGATGATACTTTGATTTCTATTGTAATTAGTTCCTGTTGAAATAGATGTTGCATCTGTAAATCCTGTAACAATAAATAATGTATTTGGATATGAAGATTGTGAACTTGTATTTTGTAATTGAATAGAATTGTAAAATAATGTAACATTTGGAATTTGTGCATTTTCATTATCTGATAATGTGATACTACTTGGCAAATTAATCATGATTGTATCAATAATTTCAGATGCAGTATACAAAATGCCATTAATTACAAAACCATTATTATATTTATTAGAAATTTCACTTTCTATAACATCAAGAATAGCTTGATTTAAAGAAACAGATTGTGATGAAGATAAGATTATAGTTGATGAAATTAAATTATTATTAGTTAATAATGCTTCTGCTGCAGTAGCATTATCAAATCAAGTTGATACATTTATATTTTGAGATAATAATGAATCTAATAAATTTGCAATTTTTTGACTTGAATTACCATTACTTATAGTTTGAGTAATTGTTGTAGTCTTAAAACCAGTAACAGTAAATGTATTGTTAGTTTGTGAATCATCTGAAGAAGTTGTATTTGATCCAGAATTTGCAGATAAATTAGTATTTGGTGTTAATTGAATAAGATTAAACAATCATAAAGTTACACCAGGAATTTGTGCATTTACATTGTTTGTTAATGAGATATTGCTTGGTAATTTAATTGTAATTGCATCCACAATTTCAGAAATTGAATATGCAATATCAGAAATAATAAATTGATCTTTAGAAGCAATAATTTCAGCTTTAATTACACTTCTAATTGCATCTTGTAAAGAATTGTTTTCATTATTTAATGCATCAATTGCAGTATATGAACTCATTGAATCATAACTTGATACATCAATAATTTGATTTAATAAAGAATCTAATGTTGAAGCAATAGTTTTATATCTATTATAATTCGTACCAGTTTGAAGTGCACTGATTGGACTAAAACCATCAACAATAAAATTTGAAGTTCCACTTCTATTTAATAATTGAATTGAATTATATGATAATGTCACATTAGGAATTTGACCATTTTGATTATTTAATGAAGAAATAGAAGTTGGTAAATTTATTGAAATATTTTTTAAAATATCACTAACTGAATAAGAAACATTGTTAAATATAAACTTTATATTTGAATTATTAATTTCATTTTGCAAAACATCTATAATTGCTTGTTGTAAAGTTATAGAAGAACTAGTTCCTGATGTTCCAACTATAGTATTAGTTTGTGATCCTGAATTAACACTTTGTATTAATGCTTGTGAAGCAGTCACGTTATTAAATCAATATTGAACATTTATGTATTGACTTAATAAACTACTTAATTTATTAGCAATTTGGGAATTAATTGTTGGAGTACTAGATTTTCCAATATTACTAGAAGTTGTTGTTTCAAATCCACTTAAAGTGAATGTTGAACCATCTTTATTTGTTAAATTAATACCTTCATATTGAATTAATACATTTTGAATTACTCCATTTTCAGCATCACTTAAAGAAATATATGAAGGTAAAATAATAGTTATACCAGCTAAAATTTGAGATACATTGTAATATACATCATAATCTGAAATTTCAGCAATAGTAGTAAGATTATTCTTAATATATTCACTAATTTGTTGTGATAATACATCTTTAATTGATGAAATTAGTTGAGTTTGATTATTTAATGCAGATTGTGCTGTAGTAGTACTGTAGTTTGATAAACTAATTTCTTGACTTATTACATTAGCAGTATTTAAATCATCTGCTAGTGTATTATTTCTGTTTGTATAACTTGAATTTTCAACTGAAGCAATTAAAAATCCTTTAATAGTAAAACCAGATGAACTATTAAATTCTTTATATGAAGTATTTGTTGGAAATGCGCTGTTTTCACTAATACCAGCAAAACCATAATATATTTCAACACCAGAAATTTGTCCTTGTTCATTATCTGCTGAAGATACTTGAGTTGGTAAAACAATTTTTAAATTATGAAGAACTTCTTGTGCTGTTCAAGCAACATGATTAATTACAAATTTGTTAAGAGAATTTAATATTAAAAAATATATTTGATTCTTTATTGCATTAATTAAATTTGATGAAATTAAAAGTGCATTTTGTGCAGTGATATTACTATATCCATTTATATTAATAACTGAATTGTTAAAGATATAATTTTGTAAATTTTGAAATACAGTTTCTCATTGATTGTTTGTACTTTCACTACTGTATCATTGATTGTCAGAATTTAAAGGACTAAATTGTTCAAAACCAGTAATACTGAAAGTTGATTTATTTGCAGAATTTGATAATAAAATACCTGCATAATCTAATGAAACATTTGGAATTTGTGAATTTCAATAATCAACTAAACTAATTGTTGAAGGTAAAGCAACTGTAATATTACTTGCAATTTCACTAGCAGTATAACTAACTTTTGCAACAATTATTGAACTTGCAATTTCTGCTTCAATAGCATTAATAATTGCACTATTTAGTTTTGTAGAATTATCTAAAGCATCTGCTGCAGTAATATTATTGAATGAATCATATGTAGAAACATTGATATTTTGATTTAATAAATTATCTAAAATATTTGCAATTTCTTGATTAATAGAAGATGTTGTTCCATTTGAATTTAATACAATACTATTTCCTATATTAGTTGCAGATGTTGCTTCAAATCCTGAAATAACAAATGAATTAGTTTCATTATTTGATAATGAAATTACATTAGTATTAAATGAAATTTGTACACCTGAAATTTCTCCATTTAAAGCATCTGATAATGAAATTGATTGTGGTAAAGTAATAGTTAAATCATTAAGAATTTCATTTGTTGTATAGTTTATATCTCCAATAATAAATGAAGTTGAAGAAATTTCACTTTCTATAGCATTCAATATAGAAATCGTTAAATTAGAAGGATCATTTAATACATCTACTGCAGTAACATTACTATAATTATTAAGTGCTATAGTTTGTTTTAATAAACCAGCTAATTTAGTAATTATCAAATCGCTTCTAGATAAATTTTCATTATTAGAAGTTGATACAATTGAATTTAAAATATTTTGTTTTGTAGTAGTTGAAAAACCAAAAATTGTGAATGAAGGATTTGATGATGTATTAATTTGAACTCCATAATATGACATTATTACACCAGAAATTTGTCCTGTTAACGCATCTAATAAAGAAATTGATTTTGGTAATTCAATATTAATACCAGCTAAGATATCTTTTGCACTATAACAAACACCTAAAAAATCTAAATTTATTTGGTTTAGTTTTGATAAGATTGTATTTTTAATTGCAGTTATTAAAGTAGAAGAATTTAATAAAGCATTAGCAGCAGTTATATTGTCATATCCACTAATATTAATACCATTTTGTAACATTAATTCAATGGTATTAGAAATACTCATATTTCTCTTAAGTTGTCAATTTGTTGTACTTGAAGTTGTTTGTGTTGTATTTTTAATTGAACCTTGTGTTGAACCTGAATTTATTTGTTGTCCTTGAGATGTTAATGGAATTGTTGAGTTAAGTACTGCATTTTTAAATCCACTGATGGTGAAAGTAAATGTATTTTGTGTACTCATTAATCTAATATTAGCAAATTGTAAAACAACACCCGTTAATAATCCATTTGTATCATTTTCATATGAAATAAAATTTGGTAAAATCACATTGATATTACTTATAATTTGTTCAATACTGTAATTTATATAATCTTCATTAAATTCTGCTGCAATTTTATCATTATTTGTTAAGACAAGTGTTATAGCATCTTTAATTGCACTAGATAAAGTAATAGTACTATTACTATACAAATCTGCTAATGCATCAGCTGCAGTAATGTCTTGGAAATTTTTAATAGTAATTACATTATTCAATATACCATCTAATTTCTTTGCAATTAATTCATCTCTACTTGTAACATTAGTTGGAGCAGCATTTTTGAAAGGTATTGGTAAAGGATTTGGAACTGGTGTTGTTCCTAAATCATTACTTTCTGATGGCTGAAATCCAGTTGCTGTAAAGGTTGATGAACCAGTTTTACTTGTTAATAAAACATTTTCATAATATAACTTAATATTAGGAATTTCTCCATCTGTATCATTAGTTGTAGTAATACTACTAGGAAGAGAAATTGACAATGCATTTATTATGTCCGAAGCAGTAAATGTTGTTCCATTATAAACAAAACTTTGATCTGAATTTTTTAATTCTTCTTGAAGTACGAATCCAATATTTACAATTAATGTTGATCAATTTAATAATGCATTAGAAGCAGTAACATTACTGTATTCACTAAGAGCAATTGTTGAAGATAAAATACTACCAATTTGACTTGCCATTTTTGAATCAGTACTTGAAGATTCTCCATTTGGTGTTGGAGTTTGTGTAGGTACATATGTATCTCCAATTTCTTTGAAAGTAACTTGTTTAAATCCAGTAATAGTAAATGATTCTATTTTTTCTAAATTTTTTAATGTAATACCATTGTATTGTAAAGATACTCCATCAATCACACCATTTTCATCATTTGTTACTGTAATTGATGGTGGTAAATAAACTGCTATATTATTACAAATATCTTGTGTAGAGAAAATAATATTATTGAAAATAAATGTACTGCTACTTATTTCACTTTGAATTTCATTTATAACAGTAATAACTAAATTTGTTATGTTAGTTAATGCTGTTGCAGCAGTAATATTATTTAAAACAGCAACATTAATAGTTGCATTTAGTAAATTAGACAATTTATTTGCAATTAATTCATTGATGTCTTGTGGTGTTGTTGATGATGAATTAGAAGATGAAGTAGTATTACTTGAATTAGTTGAAGAAATAATAGTTTGTCCAACAGCTTCTTTGGTTGTTTGTTTAAATCTTTGAACAATAAATGTATTTTTATTAGTACCAATATTTTGTAATAATGTTCCATCAAATTCTAATTGAACTGGTATTTGTCCAATTAAATCATCTTGTAAGGTAATATCTGAAGGTAAAATTACATCTAATTGACTAATAAAATCATTTGCATTAAAAGCAATAGCATTAACAATAAAGTTAAAATGATTATCTGAAAAAATTGATAATCACATTTTTAAAAATGCATTACTAATAGCATTTTTTAATTCAGGAACATTAGATAATGCATCAGCAGCTGTTGTTGCATTGTATCCAGAAACAATAAGGTTTGAAGATGATAAAGGAGCATAATTAATAGAACCATTAAAAATATTTGCAATGTATTTTGCTATTGTAATATTTTCACTAGAATTTAAAACAGAACTTGAATAAACTTCTTGTAATGATTGTTGTTTAAAACCTGTAATTTTAAAAGTTCAAGTATTTTGATTATTGTTTAATAAAATACTATTGTAACTTAATTTAACTAGTGGAATAACACCATTTTCATCATCATTTAACGATATAGAATTAGTTAAAGCTGCATTAGATCAAGCTGTATTTTGTGGAAAGGAAATTGTAATATTTTTTACAATATCACTTGCAGTATATATAATTCCACCAATATTCAAATTAATATTTGAACTTGAAATTTCTTGAATCAAAAATGCATTGATTGAACTAGTTAAACTTGTAGAATTTGATAATGCATCTGCAGCAGACATACTACTATAGCTGCTACTTAGACTAATATTTTCATCTAATAAATTACCAAGAAGATTTGCAATAATTTGATTTCTAGTTGATACTTGTAATGATGAAGTACTGTTTAAATTATTTATTGTAATTGAAGTTGTTCCAATATTTGCAACAGTTGTAGCTTGAAAACCATTAATAATGAATGTTGAACCTTCAGAATTTTTTAATAAATTACCATTATATGAAATTTCTACACCTGGAATTTGTGAAGTTGTATCATCACTAATACTAATTCCACTTGGTAATTGAATAGTTAAACTATTAATAATATTACTTAATGTATAAGTTACTAAACCAATTGTTAAATCAAATTTAGAATTTTGAAGTTCACTTTCAATTGCTTTTTTAATAGCAATTATTAAATTATTAGAATTTAATAAGGCTATTGCTGCAGTAGTATTTGAATAATCAGGTAATGAAATAGATTGATTTAAATAACTTGAAATACTATTAGCAATTTGTTCATTTCTACTTGTTGATGTATTTGAGCTAGAAGAAGAAATTGGAGTAGTTCCAATATCATCAATAGATGTAATTTCAAAACCTTTAATAGTAAATGTAGAATTATCATTAGAACTAGAATTAGTTAATACATTTCCATTATATAAAATTTGTACACCTGGAATTTGTGCATTTTCATCATCATTTGTAGTGATAGATGAAGGTAATTTAATACTTAAATTAGATAAAATATCATTAGTTGTATAACTTATACCAGCAAATATAAAGTCATTGATTAGACTTGAAATTTGTTTTATAACTGCAGCTTTAATTGATTCTATTAAATTATTTTCATTACTATTTAATAATGCATCTGCTGCAGTGATATTAGTGAATCCAACAATATTTATATCCTGATTTAATAATGAATCTAGTTCATTTGTTATATCAGTATTTCTGTTTTCATTACTGTTAGTTTTTGAAGCAGTTGATTGATCAAATCCTTGAATAATGTATTTTGAAGAAACACTATTTTTTAACAAAATGCCATTATAAACTAATAAAACATTTGGGATTTCAGCATTTATGTTATTAGATAAACTAATAGTTGAAGGTAATATAACTTTTATATTTTTAATAATTTGACTTGTTGTAATATTTAAATCTTCAAAATTATATTTACTTCCATTTGTCTGAATTTGATTTGAAATATAAGATGTAATTGCACTTACTAGTGATGTTTGATCATTATTCAATGCATAAATTGCTGAAACTTCACTAAATCCACTAATTTCTATTGTTTGATTTAATAAGCTTTCTAATGCTGCAGCAATTTGTTCATTAGAAACTTTACCTGTTGAATTAGGTGGCATTGGAGTGGTTCCAATAACTTGTCTGGTTACTTGTTCAAATCCAGTAATAGTATATGTATTATTACTATTTGATAATACTGTTTCATTGTATTTTAATGTAACATTTGGCATTTGTCCATTTTCATCTTGAACTAGTAAAACACCAGCTGGT
>JAFNRE010000091.1:0-2561 GCA_017385735.1 Mycoplasmataceae bacterium | reverse complement strand
TTATCATTGGATAGACATTAAATTTATAAAAGTTTAAAATAAAAATCCATTCAAAATTAACTCAATAATCAAGAAATTTTTTAAAAGAAATAGTTATATGTAAGAAGCATTACATCTAATAACAGATTTAAATTTGGCAAAATTAGTATTTTAGCTAAATGATTAAATTGTAAAGTGTATTATTGCAATCCTTATGCATCATTTGAAAAAACGTCAAATGAAAATATCAATGGATTAGTTAGAAGACTATATAAAAAAGGCACAAATTTTAATGAAATAAGTGATCAAGAAATCAATGAATTACAAGAAAAAATCAATAATATGTCATGCAAAATGCATTGTATAATTTTCTTAAAAAATCCTGTTGCACTTGAAATTACATTTAGGCAGTTTTTTCATATGATTAAGTTCTAAAAAATGCTAATTTAAGAATTTTATGGTAATTAAGAGACTAATTTAATTATTCTTTTGATTAATATAATCATGCAATCTATCAAAAAATATTCCAAGTCCTATAAGTGCTAAGACTGGTGAATATATTTGATATGTATTTGGATAATCAATTGAAAATTGTGCTTTTTTGTTGTAATAAAAAGCCATTATAAAAACTACTGGATACTTATTTAAATCTGGAATTAATTTATTTTCTTGTACTAATTTATTGAAATAAGATAATGTAGGTTTTATGAATCTATTTGAATATGAAAATGCAATACAAAGAATATCGATAATATCTATTATTCATGCTAATACTCATAAAACAGCTGCACTGATTCCAAAGTCATATACAATTCTTAACTGAGTTGAACAAAAACTTTGTGTTTTAGCAACAATATATAAGATACTAAATATAATAAGTGGAAGTGCAAATAATATAAAAATAATTAGTAAAGATAAACCAATATGCCTAATTTGTATTGCTTTATCAATTAAATATCATTTTTTAGGAATATTTTGAATATCTTTATTTAAAACATAATCAGCTATATTAAAATTGGTATCTTCATTAAAAAATGGTCTTTGTTTTTTGGGAATTCAAATTTTTTTATGTTGATTAGTCATTTATTGTATTAAAAACATCAAGTATAAATATTGCAATTGAAACAGCAGCTGCTCCTACTGCAAATGCTCAACTACAAAATGTAACAGTTGTAATAACTGTACTGCTTAATTTTGCAACCGTTCCCATAATAGAACCTAATGGATATACACAAGAAAATGCTGTAACTGCAGTTTGTCATCCATAAGGAAGTTGGTTTGCATCAGATTGAATTGTCATTGCTGCAATGCCACAAGCTGCAGAAAAAGCTCCTGATACGGCTGAAATTGCAGTAGAAGCAATTGCTCAAGGTGCAGAAAAACCAAAATCTAAAATTGCAGCAGTATATTCTCCAGCAGCAAACAATGCAGCTGCAGCAGAAATTCCTGCAAAAACATCAGTAGCATCATTTAAACCATTAATTAATTTACCAATAGTTGTTTGAGTATTACTTGAATAATTAAATTGCGCATGCATTAACATGTATGAAATTTGATCTTTATTATTCAAAATAGTGTTATTTGGTTCAGTTTGATATTTTAATAGCAAATTTTTAACCTTTTTTATATTATCAAAAGTTGTAAAACCAGATAAAATTGTTTCAACATTTTTATATGTAATTTTTTCTTTTGAAGTGATATCATACATTTTTAACATTTGATTTTTGACTTGATTTTGTTGACTTGTTGTTAATCTATTTAATTCAGTTGAAAAAGCACTTATAACTTTATTAGATTTTTTATTAGTATTATTGAGTGCTAATAATACATCATTAATATAAGAAAGATGATTTTTGTTACTACTTATATTTGCTGCACTAGTATTTTTATTATAATTTAATATTTCATCAAAATCATTAGTAATAACATGTTCTGATGGTGTGTTATTAGTTCATTTTTTAGAGACTTCATTTATGTTAAATGAAGCATTTTTATTTGCATTTTTTATTTCTATATTTTCATTATTATTACTAGTAGTAATTGGACTAACTACACATGCAATAGTAGTTGTTGCAGCAATTATTCCAATACTAGATATTAATGCTATTTTTCTTTTAATATTGAATTTTTTCATAATATTTTATTCTTCTTTTATTCTTTTACTTTTACTTTTATTTTATTACTACATTTTTCATTTTTGGTTTGATTAAAAAAAATAAAAATAAAGATATAGATATTTAGATTAGATGATACTTGAATAGAAACTTAAATATGACATTTTGTAAATACTAAATTAAACAAGACATTAATTTTGAATAATAAACTTGGACATTAAAATTGGCAATAGTTCTTTCAAAGAAAGGAAGGATTATTGTTTTTTATGTCTAAACAATTAAAACCAGAACAATGACTTGAATTGTTCAATATTTACGAAACATTTTGTACTAAAGCTTTGTGATATAAATATGCAACTTATCAAGAAATAAAGAAAAATACCAAATATTTATTTTTCAAAAAATATAAGAAATTTTTGTACCATAATAGAGATATGAGCACATTAATATCTATGACTGGTAAAGCAC
>JAFNRE010000090.1:0-5125 GCA_017385735.1 Mycoplasmataceae bacterium | reverse complement strand
AAGCTATATTATTCTGCTTACAGAACGCTATAACCGTTTCCTTATCCTTGAATTCGCCGATAGCTTGATCTTTGATAAGTTCCTTATCAGGCATCTTAATATCAGCAATAAGGAGATACTTGGCATCCTCAACATTCTTCTTTATTTTGAAATTTATTTTTACTATTGAATTTTGCTTTATTTTTAAAATTATTTTTTTGCTTATATTTGTACATGTTGTTTATTGATTAATATTTATATAACTAAAGTGTATTTTATTATTTTTTATATATAAAAAAATATAATTAAACTATTAGGAGAATAAAAATGGCTAAAGAAATTAGAATTAAACTAAAAGATCCTGATAAATTAGAATTTGAATTATTAGAAGATGCTAAAGTTGGAGATTATATTAATCTAAATACTGCTTATGATAAAGCAAGTTTAGATGATTTAAAAAGTATTTTACAAAACAAAAAAGCTGAATTAATTAGTGAATGAAAAAAAGAAAATGAGAAAGAAATTTTTCAAAATGGAATTAACTATTTTAAAGCAAGTGCAACTTTTCAAAAATTAAATGAAGATAACATTAAGTTTCAAAATGAAATTGAAACATTAAAAAAGAATCAAGAAAAACAAAAAGAAATCGATGCAATTAAAGCAGTTGAAGCATTTAAAGATTCTAAAGAATATAAAACTTTAAAAGAAGAATTAATAAGTAAACAAAATGAAGTTATTAAATTAGAAGAAGAAAACAAAAATAAAGTAGCATTATTTAAAAATTCACAAGAATATTTAGATTTATTAAAAAAATCAGAAGAAAATAAAGATCTAATTAATCAAATCAATGATTTAAATAAAAATAAAGAATTAGAAGTTAAAAATGCAATTTTAAATTCTAAAGATAAAGTTATTAAGGAATTTAAAGAATCACAAGAATATTTAGATTTAATTAAAAAAATAAAAATTCAAGATGAAGATTTAATAAAAAAACAAAAAGAAATCGCAGTTTTAAACAATGATGTTAATAATGCAGTTTTAAAGTATAAAGATTCAAATGAATTTAAAGATTTATTAAAACAAAATGAAAAAAATAAAGAATTAAATATAGAACTTCAAAATCTAAGTAAAGATAAAGCAAAAGAAATTGAAATTGCAATTTTAAAATCTAAAGATCTTGCAATTAAAGAATATAAAAATAGTGATGAATATTTAAATTTAGTGAATGAAAATAAAACTCAAGCTAAAGAATTAAGCAAGATTAGTAATGATAATTTAATATTAAAAAATGAAAATGAAGAATTAAAAAATCAAAGAAATTTAAAAAGTAATAAGTTAATTGGTGAAGATCTAGAAAACTGATTAAGTCAACAATACCAAGAAGATTTAGAAAGTGTTTTAGAAGATAGTATTTGACAAAAAACTAATGTTGTACATGATGGAACTAAACCTGATTTTATTTTTAAAGTAAAAAGTAATCTTGAATATATTACTGATGAAAATGATCCTTTGTATTATTTAGGAAAAGTTGTTATTGAAGCTAAATCAGAAAGATATGATTCATCTAATAAAACTAAGAATAAAGAATTCTTGCCTAAATTAAAAAAGGACATGGATAATTTGGGGGGAGATTATGCTTTATTAGTTACTGAACTTGAAAGCAATGATATTTTTTCTATTAAAACATCAAGAGAATTTCCTAATATTTTTATTGTTAGACCAGAATGAACCATGAGTTTATTAAAAATCTTAAGATATATTTTCTTAAGAAAAAAAGCATTATTTAAACAAGAATGAACTTTTAAAGAAAAGAATGATATTTTAAATGAATTTGAAGATTTTAAAAATTCAATTTTAGAAAATGCTTTTAAAAACATTAATAAACATTTAGAAAGTATTAAAACTGATGCAGACAAAATTATTAAATCTGCTGAAAACATTTTAGAAAGTCAAAAAATAATTGTAGATAAACATATGAATGCAATTGAAAATAAGATTAATAACTTTAAAATTGAAAATAAAGTTGTTAAAAAAATTGCAAAGTTAAATAGTTCTAAACATGAAACCAATGAAGAAGAATTAACTTTAGTAAATCAATTAGATCATAAAGAAGAATAAAAATAAATGAAACAAATTCATACAAATCATATTAAAGAAAATACTGTTAATTATAATGATTTAATTGTTAATAAAGCAAGAAATACACAGTGATTATTTTTAATAAGTACGATTTTTGTAATTAGTTATTTTGTGATTATTGCTTTATATGTTATTCATAGTAAAGAATATCCAGTATTATTAACTGTTTTTATTGTTTTAACTGCAATTTTTATTTTAATTCCTTTTGCTTTCTTTTTTAGATATAACTATTTAAGTAAAAAAATCTTAGGAATTGAATTTAAAGAGATTAATCATTTTTATTTTAACAAAGTAAAAAAAGCACAAATTGAAATCATAATATGAACAATTATTAGTAATATTACATGTTTTTCTTTGTTTGTAATTTCTAACTTCTTATCAGTTAAAGTAAGTCACTTTCAAAATTACTTTACCATGGGTTTTTTATTAGTATTCTTTTTTAGTAGTATTTTTGTTTGAGTAGTGATTATCTTAAACTGTAGAAAAAATAGTACTTTATTTTCAGTGATCATTCAATTTTTTATATCAACTTTTGAAAATGAACCTGATTTAATTAAAAATCCTAATAACTTTACAATTTTATGTCAATATAATGGTTTTAAATATGAATTCTTAGAAAAAGTGTTAAATGGAACTTATTGAGTTAGTAACTTTATGTGAATTTATATTATTTCTGCTTTAATTGGTACAGCTTTTGCTACAGATGGACCTGTTGAATCATTAATTTCAGTGATTGATTTATTAAGTTATTTTGGTCCTTATTTCTTCTTGTTTTATGTAAGAAGCATGATGGTGAAAGAAAAAGATACTTTAAGTGGATTTAAGTTATTAAGAATTATTAATTATACAAAAATTAATAATATTTATATTTGACTAGTAAATATTAAAAAACACTTTTGTGAACATTCAGTTTACTATAAAAGAAATAATACTTTTTATTGATGTATGCGTACTTATAATCAAAATGTTTATATTAATAATTATTATTTATATAGATTATATAAATATTTCAAGGTTGATTTTACATATTATGAAAACATTTCAGATGGGTTTATTGATACTTTAAGAATCTCAGATATTACTAATCAGTTTGATCTTGATAATAATTTTGTTGATGAGCAACAATTTAATTTTATAGATTTTAAAACAAAGAACATAATTGGATTATTTATATTAAGTAAAAAAAATGCAGTTTATTTTTTAAATGAAATTAATAAATATAAATTACTGATTAACTATAATCAATTTTTCATTGATAATTTTACAAGTATTAGTCATTCGAAGATCTTTTTGTATTTTGATCATGAAAAAGATAAATTTCAAGTTATTCCTCATAAATTACTTAATATTAAAACAAAAGAAGGAATTAATTTAATCTTATTTTTTAGTCAAGCTAAATTGCACAAAATTATGAATAGTTATTATAAGTTTAGTTTTGATTTTACAATCAATCCTTTTGAACAAAAAATGATAGAGCAATTACCAAAACAAACTTATTTATGTTCAATTAAAAACTTTACACATTTCTTTAAAAAAGTAAGTAAGATTGCAAATGAAAAAGATAATTAATTTCTTCTAATTATCTTTTTAAATCATTGCTTAAGTTAGAAATTTGAATTATTTTTCTATAATATAAAGCAAATTTTAAGTTTGTAAGTTTATTTTAAATATCTTTTTACTTAAACATCTTGCAGTGTATGGTGTAGTTTAAAATGATTGTGAAAAATTTGAAATTACATTTTAGTTTAATGAAGTAACAAAACTAAATAAATTTCTATTTAATATATAATTTATTAAAGAAATCATGTTTGAATTTACATTGACTTACATGATTAATAAATAAAATATTTAGGTTAATATTAATTATGATTGATGAAAAAATTTTATGAAATGCTGCAGAAAAATTAAGAGATAAAGTTGATCCTGCAGATTATAAAAATGTCATATTAGGATTAGTATTTTTAAAATATGCAAGTGATAAATATACTAATAAATATGCTGAACTAGTCAAATTCAATGATGATAGAGAAAAAGATCCTGATGAATATAAAGCAGAAAATATCTTTATTGTTCCTGAAAAAGCACAATGATGTTATATTGCTAAAAATTCTAAATCAAGCGAAATCGGACAAATAATTGATAATGCATTTGATTTATTAGAAAAAAACAATGAACAGTTACAAGGAATTTTACCAAAAACTTATTCTAAATCTGAACTTGATAAAACTGCATTAGGTGAATTAATTGATGATTTTACTAATGACCTTGTTTTACATGAAGATGATGGAGATTTTTTTGGTCAAATTTATGAATTTTATATTGGAGCATTTGCAAAATATATTCCTACAAAAGGTGGAGAATTTTTTACACCAAAATGTGTAGTTGAATTGATGGTAGATTTACTAGAACCTTATAAAGGAAGAGTTTATGATCCATGTTGTGGAAGTGGTGGGATGTTTGTTCAATGTTCTAAGTTTGTACAACAACATCAAGGTAAAATAGAAAACATTTCTATTTTTGGTCAAGAAACTAATCCAGGAACATGAAAAATGGCCAAGATGAATTTAGCTATTAGAGGAATTGAGGGTAATTTAGGAAATAAAAATGCTGATTCATTTACAGAAGATTTACACAAAAATTTAAAAGCAGATTTTATTCTTGCAAATCCTCCATATAATTTAAAACAATATAAGATTCTAGATGATGATATTAGATGAATTTTTGGTCTTCCTGACAAAAAGAATGCTAATTATGCTTGATTATCTTTAATGTGTGCAAAATTATCACCAACTGGAAAAGCAGCAATATTAATGCCAAACGGTGCAACAACAAGTAATACAAAGGATGATTACAAGTTAAGAAAAGAAATGATTGAACAAAATAAAATTGAAGCAATCATTCAATTACCAGATCAATTGTTTGCTAATGTTAGTTTAAGTGTGCAATGTTGAATTCTAAATAATAACAAACAAATCAAAAATTTTTTATTCATTAAGGCTGATAATTT
>JAFNRE010000089.1:0-2540 GCA_017385735.1 Mycoplasmataceae bacterium | reverse complement strand
TTTTACAAATTTGTAATATTAAATTTAAAAAAATAATTAAGAAATTTTTTCTTAAATCTTTTTATTATGCAATAAAAATAATTTTATGATTTTTTAATTTTTTGTTAAGATTTTATTAGTTGTCATTAAGACATTTCCAACAAATTTGAAAGTCTCCCGAATAATTCAAAAATATCTTAGTGTATAATTATATATAGTTACCATTATTAAAATCTAATCTATAAATTTATTCTTAATTGTAGTAATTAAATAATATTTGATTCATCTCCACTTAATGAAGTTGCACTTTGTAATAATTGACTAATTCCAGCAGCATAACTCATTGGATAATATGTTTGTGGATTTCCACCAGGAAAGTTCATATATTTACCATAGTTTAATAATGCATCATACATGTGATTTGCAAAATAACTAAAGTAATTTGTACCTGAAGGTCACAATACCATAGTAATTTCCATATCTCTTCTAAAGATATTAAATTCATCATGATCATCTCCATAAGGAAAGAATCAATTTCAAGTTGGATCTAAAGTAATTCATGAACCTAATTGTTCATCTCAAACTTGAATTCAAGCATGATCAGCAACTGCATTTGCAAAGTAACTTGTTGCACCTAATGCAGAACCAATAATTACTCTACTAACAAGTCCAGCCATCATACACATTACTGCTGCTAAATCTGAATAATTTCCACAAACTCCTTCTAAATGATTGAAAGTTTGACTAATAGTATGACCATAATCATATTTAGAAGTATATGTCATGTTATTTGCTACTCATTCATTAATAGCAATTGCTTTTTCATAATCACTTTGACAATTTGCAGTAATTTCTTTTACTTTTTGTCACATTGCTGGTGTTGGGTCATAGAAATTGGCTTTATTATAATCATCTTCATAAACACCATATCAATAAGGATCATAATTAACCATCATAAAGTTTCTTACAGCTCATTCTTGGTCAAAACCAGTACAATCATGATAAGTTGATTGATATGTATATCCTGTTGGATTTGGTGCATATAATTTATTATTTGTGATGGTAAATGTATAAATTACATAATTATTTGATGTTGTTCTTTGTATTGGAGTAATATTTGTGTTATAAATTGCAGAATAAAGATTAAATGAAGAACTTTTAGAAATTTGAATTGTTAAAGTATTTGTATATAAAGGATTAAAAGTTAAAGTTTGTAATTTGCTTTCTAAACTACTTGCACAATTTTCTTTAGCAGGTTCACTAATTGTTACTGAACTACTAATTGTTTTGTTTGAACTATTTACATATGAATCAGTAAGAATCATATTAATTCCATTTCCTCATGGAACAATACTTGATGAAGAATTATAACTATTTTCATATCAAGATTTAGGATTATTAAATAATGGCATTGATGTAGTTGAAGCATTTCATAATTGATAATTTCCACTATATCCATCTGGTAAAATTCCAAAATCTGCACCATCTTCAAATAATAAACCAGAATTCAAAGGATTCATTCCAACTAATTTACTATTATATGTTACACATCCACTACAACTAACACTCACACTAGTTCCTAAAGCAATTGGTGAACTTGGTGTAATTGGAATACTAAATTCTCCATTACTATTACTTAATGCTTCATAAGATTTTCCATCAATTGTTGCTGTTATTATATGATTTGCTAATGCTGTTCCTGTTAAATTGAAATTTGTAACATTTTCTTGTAAACAATTAACATTTACATGCATGATATTTTGGTAAGGAATAAAACCATTTTGTGTAACAATGAAATAGTTAATTCCATCATTATTTGATTGATAATTACAACTAAAATATTGACTTGTTGCACAACTTGAAAGATTGTTTTGTGTAATTTGATTTGCTTGCAATCCAGTTATTAATCTATAATTATTATTTTCACATCCTTCATGAAAATATATTCCAACTACATCACCATATTCAATTGATATAGAATTTGTAGAATAAGAATTTAAACTACTATAGATTTGTGTATTAGTATTTGGATTTGAAATAGTAATTACAAAATTACTTCCAGGTTTATAATTGCTATTTGTTCAATAAAATGAAACATTATTATTTGATACACTAAAACCATATAATTGTTGAATTCATCAATCTCCACTTAAAATAGCAATTGTATTTTTTTGTATTCCATCATTATTTAATGATACTGGTCTAAAACTAAAATTATTATTAGTTGGTTTTTGTGTTACTGGATCTGAAGTTGATTGTACACTTGTAAAAATATTATTATCTGATCTAACTTCATTTTTAACTAAATTTGCAACTTGTGGCATTCATGATACAACTTGTCAACTATTTGATTGATAAACATATCCATAAACTGCATAATTTTGAATAATGAATTTCACACATCTAGCAAATTCTCCTGAATTATTATTGTTATTAAATGGTGTTAAATTTGCTTCTTTACTTCATGAACAGTTTGCTGGTAGATTAATTACTGTACCTTCATAAAAAGGATTATTACTAAAAGCATTGTTTCCTAAACTTATTAAACTTGAAGGTAAAGT
>JAFNRE010000088.1:0-6638 GCA_017385735.1 Mycoplasmataceae bacterium | reverse complement strand
ACAAATTACTTTAGTTACTTTGCTAATCATATGTATGCTGCATTATTAAATTATGGAAGATACATGGCATATGTTGGTAATGATCCAGGAACATATTATCCAATGAGTTATGCAGCTGGAGTTAGTCAATTATTAAATAGCGCTTCAAAATTATCAGCAAATGAATCAGATATCTTAGTGAATCAATAAATTATAAATATTCATTAAAAAAATATAATTAAACATAAAAAATATGGGATTTAATAAATTCAAGTCTCATATTTTTATTAGTCATTAAAAATTAATAAATTGATTTTTTGTCCAATTTGCATTTCTTTTTTTTAATTTGCATACCTATATATGAATTTCCATTAATGTTCAATTTAGTATTAGCTAAATCATCT
Organism: Mycoplasmataceae bacterium; assembly: GCA_017385735.1. Classification (GTDB taxonomy): domain Bacteria; phylum Bacillota_I; class Bacilli_A; order Mycoplasmatales; family Mycoplasmoidaceae; genus RGIG1987. The sequence goes on along the minus strand of JAFNRE010000088.1, from coordinate 6,255 downwards.
TCAATTTTATTTAAAATAAGTTGAACTACAGCATCATAATCATTTCAAGATAGTGCTTCACTTGTAGTTAAAACTGATGAAATAATAATTTGATCAGCAATTAATGCATTCAATTTATTTGCTATAAATTCTTGTTCACTTTTTAAAGTGTAATTTGAACAATACAATGAGATAATTACTGTTATATCTGGAGCTAAACAAATTGTACTTATGTATGAAAGTACAAATAATGTTTTGTTATTTTTTTATGAGTCATTTAAGTATTTGTATCAAAATTATTTAAAGTTTTTATTTATGGTATTTTAATGTAATGAGTGATAAAATTTCTATACTTTTATAAGTGACTTTTGAAGTTTGCAAGAATTCTTTTTTCTTACAATAAATTGAACATCTATCTATATCTTAAAAGACTGCAATAATCAAATCTTTTTTCATCCTTATGAAATAAGGGATTTCTAATAGTCTAAGAATGTTTGGTATTAATAAATCCACTAATAATAAATGTTGTTTGAAGTTTGGAATTAGTGTTAGGACTTAAAATATAATTTGCATATGATAATGAAACCCCTGGAATTTGTGAAATTGTCTTGTTTTGTAAAGAAGTTGGTAAATTAATTGTTATATTATTTCCAATTTCATAACTAGAATATGCAATCCCGTCAAATATAAATAATTTAATCTTATTTTGAATAAGATTTTCAATTGTACTAATGATTGCTTGTTTTAGAGCAGGTGCTTGATTAATTAAAGCATTACTTGCAATATATAAATTCATATTATTGTATGCTGAGACATTAATTATTTGTGGTAACAACAAATCCAATTCAGTAACTATTTGTTGTGATCTTTTATAATTTGTATTAATTTCATTCAATGTAGTATTTTGAAATCCATCAATTATAAAATAGTTTGAATCTGTTGCAGGATTTAAAAAACCTGTTAAGCTTTGATTCATATACAATAAACTAACACCTTCAATTTCTGCATGTAGATCAGCTTGAACAGAAATAGCAGTTGGTAAATTAACAGTTATATTATTTGTAATTTCAGTAGCAGTATATGAAAGATCATTCACTATAAATAATCCTATATCATTTGTAATTTCACTATCAATTGAAGCAAGAATTGCTCTTTTTAAATTATTTGCATCATTGCTTAAAGCACTTGCTGCTGTTAATGAACTAATATCACTCTCATTTGAAATGTTAATTGTATCATACAAGACAGAATTTAAAGTATTTCAAACACTAGTTGCTCTAGCATCAATATCATTTTGAAGAAGTGAAGTGTTCTTATTAAATCCACTTACTATGAAAGTATTTGATCCAGTTTTAGTTTTTAGTAAAATTCCAGCATATGATATAGCAACATTAGGAATTTGTGCATTTGTATCATTTGTTAAAGAAATTGATTGTGGTAGTTCAATGCTTAATTCTTTCAAAACATTTGTTAAGATAAAGTTGCCAGGATTACTTTTTGAACTAATGAAGGTTGTGATTTCTGGTTTAATAGCACTCATAATTGCTGCTTTTAATTCTGCTGGTTCACTATATAATGCATCTAAAGCAGTATAACTATTGATCTCATTATTTGTTGAAATGTTTATATCATCTTGCAAAAATGAAGACAAACCATTAGAAATCGCTTGATTTGCAAGGATATTTTTAACATTATTACCAGGTGAATTATAAAAACCAGTAATGGTATAAGTAGGAGTTTTGACTGTTATAGGAATATTCATGTAAGATAACTTTACTTGTAAAGCATTGCTATTTGAAATACTTTTAGGAAATGTGATTTCTATATGATTTAAAACACTAGCAAAAGTTCATGACACTGCATCTACTGTAAACCATTTACCATTAAAAAAAACATTATTTTCAATAGCATCAATAATTGCATTTTGCAAAATATTTTGGTTTTGTAATGCTTCATTTGCAGTATATAGATCCATATTATCATAATCTGCTACATTTAAAGAAGCAGGTAAAAGTCAACCTATTTCATTTGCAATTTTTTGATTTTGCTTATCTTGTATTGTGGTATTTGCTAAAGATATATCTTTAAATCCCACAACAGTATATGTTCCTAATCATGTATTACTTGAGATTTCTTCATGATTATAAAATAAACCAACATCACGGATTTGGGATTTTTGATTGTTTAGTGGTGAAATTGAATTAGGTAAAATGACCATTAAACCATTAATAATTTCTTCAAGAGTATATGACACACCTTCAAAACTAAACAAGTCAATATTATTCTTAATTTCAGTTTCAACAGCACTAATGATTGCTTTTTGTAAATTACTTAAAGGATTAGTTGAACTATTATTAATAAATGTATTTGCATTATTTAATGCTTCTTGTGCAGTATATGAACTCATATTTTCATAATTAGCAACATCAATAAAGTTATTTAATATTAAACTTAATTGATTAGCAATTTGTGTATTTCTATTTAACTTATTTCCATTAACAACTGGTCCAACCCCAACTGTATTAATTGCTTCTAAGGTTGTAGAATTAAAACCAATAACTACAAATGTTTTTGCATTGCCATCTTTAGTTTTAGTAGTTATTAGATCTCCATTATAAAGCAATTTAACATTTGATATTTTTGCATTAACATTATCACTTGTTGTAACAGTTGTTGGTAATATAATTGTTATGTTTTTTAAAATTTCAGAATCATTTAAATTACTTGATAAATTAAATATAATAGTTTTATTTTCAACTTCATTGTTAATTGCATCTATAATTGCTTGTTCTAAATCTGCTTTATGCTGACTTAAAGCAACTGCTGCAGTATATGTATTCATCTTCTCATAATTAGCAACATTAATTATATTAGTACCACTGTTGATAATAGTTTCATTATGAATATTTGCATTATTATTGTTTGTACTTGAATTATTTTTATTTGAGTTATGGTTTGATTGTGTTGAAGATGAATTGGTATTGTTGTGAGCTAATGCTTCATTTTTAAATCCATCTACAATAAAAGTTTTTTGTAAAGAGTTTGAACTAGTTTTATTAGTTAGTACAATTCCGTCATATTTCAATATCACACCTGCAATTTCTGAATCAGAAGGTGAAATTGAAGAAGGTAAATTAACTGTTATCTTATTTATGATTTCATTAGTTGTTATATTTATCTTATTAAATAAGTTTATTTTCTTTTCAATTTCTTGTTTAATTACACTTTTAATAGCATTTTTTAGATTAATTTCTTCACTATTTAATGCTTGAAATGCTGTATATGAACTCATATTGTCATAAGAATGCACATTAATTGGATTATTAATAATTGAATTTAGTTTATTTGCAATTATGGCACTTTTAAGATTATCTTGTTTAATATTGCTTGATGTAGTTTGAGCAATTAAAGCTGTTGTTCCTGCTGATAAAGCAATTATGGCAATGAAAGCAGAACCAATTATAATTTTTTTCTTGTTCATGAATAGCTCTTTTAAGATCCTAAATTAAAATTATCTATTTGAAAAATAAATCATAAGTATATATAACAAAAAGAGACAAAGTAATTCATTTAAACAATTAAATTAATAACCTAGTTTCTTTTAAATATATTCTTTTGATTTATTATTCCTTATAAATATTAGTATATTTGTATTTATTTTGGTAATATTTTTGAAAAATAAGAAGTAGTTTTTATAATGAAAAATTATGATATTTTTTACCACCATTTTATTAAGTTAAAAAAATCCTTTTTCTTTTATTTTGCAGTTTTTTGCTCACATTTGCAAATTTATAAGTATTGTTTTCTCACAATTTAATCATTGATTTATGACTAAATATCTTAAAAAAAGCAGGAATTTTCTTGAATATTGACAAAAAATGACTCTTTAAACTAAAAACTAGATTTCAAGAATAATTAATAAAATAAAAGTATTTTTTAGATGTTATTATGAATAAAATAAGTATATTTTGTCAAATTCAAATGTTAAAAAGACAAAAATAACTAAAAAATATGAATCTAGAAATTGATGATTTAGTATTAAACAACTATGATAACAAGAAGATGAATCTAAAATACTTGCAACAAATGGGTTTTATGTATATAACCTGGTGATCCTAAAGAAAATCATCTTTATATTTCAATAATAATCAGTCATAAATCTAAAGGAATATTAGCTGCAAATTATTCCTGAATGATAATACAAAATTATCCATAGATTCATTTAAATTAATTAAGAATAAACCAATAAATGCAATCATGCATTCTGATCATACAATATGTTATTCATCTTCTGAATTTATTAAAATGTTAAAGGAATTTAATTGAAAACAATCAATGTAAATAGTTGAAAATACACTTGATAATAAAGAATTTGAATTCTGATTCAATATTTTTAAAAGTGAACTTATATATAAATTAAACATTAAGCAAATGACATTCAATGAATCGGAAAATGAAATTGGTGATTTCATTCATTATTACAATAATGTAAAAATTCAAGAAAAGTTGAATTGAATGACACCTATACAATATAGAAATCATTTATAATAATAAAAAACATGAAATTTGACTTTTTATCTCAAATCTCATATCCATGTCTATACATTTGCTTTATTTATTTAGGTTTAATTAATATTACATTCTGATTTTGAAGTAAAAGATTAAGAATTGATTTTGAAATTATACCATGAAAATCAAAATAAAGTGCAGAAAGCTCATTACCATTATTTACAGTCGGCACACCAGCTACTTCTTCACCATTAAAAAATGGAACTAAATTATCCAATATCTCATCTTTAGTTATTATCATACCTGATATTATTACTTCATTTGGAAGTAAATTTGATACTTCATTCATTATAGAATTATTTACTGAATCAATTATTTCTTGATTATATGGTAAACCATATATCATATTATTACATGCCTCATAATATTCTTGTGCAGTATAAATTGATGTAATATTATATGGTCCATTAAGTTTGTCATTTAAATATAACACAATATTCTCATCACCTGCCCAATTAAACATATTATTATTAAGCGTATCATTAGTAATCGGTGCAAAACTATATACATCTCAAGAATTTTTATGTGCAGAATTATAAATAGGAGTTAGAATTTCATTAGAATTTTCTCCATAAAATATTCCAATCATATTATTAACATTTCCTGATTGAATTTGAGCAATTGTAACACCTTTTATTAATAAAGTAATTTGAATCTTTTGCAAAATATCATTCTTGGGATAAACTATTCCATTAATTTGAATATTATTAGTTTTTATATTATTTGATATTATATTAATAATTTCACTTTTAAATGCTGAAAATGCACTTGTGCTACTATCATATTCAGGTTTGCCTATGAAATCTACATTTTTATATCCATCAGGGAATGGAAATGTTGCATTTTTTCCTAAATCTATGCTTTCATTTTCATTGTTATATGGAAGCACAATTGGATTTGGAATAATACTTGATAAATAATTTGCAACTGCTTGATTTTGTATTTGTTGGGGAGTTAAAAAACCTTTAATAGTATAATATGATGCACCAGATGGAATAATACTTGCGGCATCATTTTCACTATTTTGTGGATAATTATATATTAAATTTACATTATTTAACTCTGCATTATTATTTTCAGTTTCTGTAACATCATCAATATTTGGAAGTTCAACTTCTAAAAATTGTTTTAAATCTTGTGGTGTGATTTTTAATCCATCTTCATAAAAAGTAGATACTTCAGTACAAACCTTATTACTAATTAATTCTTGTAATTCATTAGGATATGAAGTTACATATTGTTTTGCAGTATAAGCACCATTTATAATAATCAGATTAGTTATCATACTACTTAATTGTGTAGCAATATTATTATTCACACTTTGTCAATTTGTATTGTTAATATTTGCAACATTAAATCCAGTAACATCTCATGAATTTGTTGAAGAAGAGTTATAAATTGGTTTAGATATTGAAGAATCAATAGGGCCACTTCCTAATGATTGTCCATAATATAATGCAACAATATTATTTACTTCTACTTGTTCATTTTGATTATAAGTAACTCCTTGTAATAAAGTTACTACATCAATATTATTTAAAATAGTATTTTTAGAATATGAAATTCCATCAACTACTATATTATTAACTGTAATATAATTTTCAATTGCTGCAATTATTGCTTGTTTAAATAATAAAATATTACTACTGCTACTTAAAGATTGTTGAGCTGAATGAGTATATGTTTTCAATAATTGAATTAGATTTT
>JAFNRE010000087.1:0-4531 GCA_017385735.1 Mycoplasmataceae bacterium | reverse complement strand
TTAGCATTTTCTTGTTCTAATGGTGTTGATCTAATTTCTTTATTAGAATTAATACTATTTTTTAAAGCATCAGATAAAGTTTGAACTTGATTATTACTTTCATTTAATGATACTTGTTTAGTATCAACATTTTTTGTTAATTGATCAGGATGAACAATTTTAATTGATTTTATTTTATTTAATTCTTGTTCCAAGATTACTTACTTCTTTTCTTAGAATGTTCTTTTGCTTTTATAAATTCTTGTTCATCTGCTAGTTCTTTATCCATTTCTTGCTTTGTAATACTTGATAATGGAATAATTTGATTATTAACACTAATTGCTTTAATATTTGCATTATTTAAACCATATTTATCTGCTTCAATTTTATCTAAATATACAGTTCCATCTTCCGTGACATGTGAATGTTGATATAAATGCACTAAATCTTTTTCTGATAAATAAATAATTCCATCTTCAATTTTAGTTGAACTAGTTTTTTTAGAATTATCAACATTACTTGTATTTGATTCTTGTTGATGTTTCTTTTTAAGTTCATTAATTTCTTCAGATTTGGTAATACTTGATAATGGAATAATTTGATTATTAACACTAATTGCTTTAATATCTTGATCAACTAATCCATATTTTTCAGCTTCATTTTTATCAATATATAATGTACCATCTTCAGAAATATGTGAGTGTTGGTATAAATTAACTAGTTCACTTTCAGACAAAAATAAAACACCATTTTCAATCTTATTTTTTCTTTGTATATTTTTTATATCATGTGAATCATCATGTTTATATGTTTCATCTTCATAAAAATATGGTTTTACTACTTCTTTTTGTTCTTTAATAATTTCATCAAGATTTTGTTTATGATTAGATTGTTCTAACTCTTGCTTAATATTATCTTGTGAAATTCTTGACAAATAAGAATTTGAATACATTGATTGAATTCTTTTTTGTTCATAGTATTTCACAAAATCAATATAAGGACTAATCGCTCTTAAACGGTCAAAGTTGCTTGGATCCATATTAAAGAATTCATTATCAGTAAATAATGGTCTATTTAATAAAACCCTTTCTACTTCAACCATATCTAATGCTAAATCATCAACAATATTTAAAAGTTTTGAATCATATAAAACATAATCATAATTTAAAGGAATAAAATAAGAAGTATCATTAACCTTTAAATATCCATCTATTGTTCTTAAATTATTTTTTACTGCATATTTTGCTGTATCAAATAATAAAATATTTGAATGTTGAGTACTTAAATCATAAACATTATCTAAATCTAAATCATAATATTGATCTAAAAATAGTAATACTTCAGCATAATTTAATACTAACAAACCACTTTCAGCATAATAACAACTATCCATTAAAATTTGACGAATCATTCTAATAAAATGTTTGATTCTTCGATCATATTTTCTATTAGGTTTTAAAGATTCACTATAAAAATTATTAAAGATATTAATTAAATTAATTTTTTCATTCACTCCATCTTTAGTAACTTTAATTTTTTCTAAATCATTATTTGCTTTAGTTTGATTATCAACTAAACCAAGTTCATGAGATGTTGCTAAAGATATGTATGTTTTATTACCTTCTTTTTGTGGATCATTAATTGCTTCACCAATATCTTTAAAGTAATCATGAATTCTTGCTTCATATTCATTAATATCTGCATTTCTTGCAGCAATTAATCTTTTATCTTTTGGTAATCTAAAAGCAACATATGACACTTCAACTCTAAAGTTATTCATATTAATTTTTGTTCTCGGAATGTATCTATCAACTGCAACAGTAAAGTTATGTTCTAAAAAGAAAACATTATCATTTAAATAATTGTCTTCAATTGTTCCATAAGGAGCACTTAATAATTGATTATCTTCTCCTGAATAAACTTTTAATACATTACCTTCAAACAATACTTTTTGATCAACACTATTGTCATCAACAATTCCAAAAGTTTTTAATGCATCTTCTTCTTCCATAATATAAATCTTTCTTCTTGGATCAACTTTATATTTATTAAATTCTTGAACTAATTCAGGTTCACTAATAGTAATAACTTTTGCTGAATCTGAACTAATAGAATTATAAATTTGATTAACTTGTTCTTGCTTAATTGCTTGATATAAATCTTTTGTATATTGTTCATCATTACTTTGTGGAATTGGTGAAGAACAAACTTTTTTATTATCAGCATAATTTTGTGCAGGTGTAGTTACTTCAACAAATTGTGGTTTTGGATTTAATGAATCATTATTAATAGTTTGTTTGATGTTTAAATTATTAACATTATTTTTGTTAATTTCATTTTGACGTTTAATTTGATAATCTTTTTCTCCTGCATATTTTTGTTGCAAAAATAACATTGAATCATCAATTTTTTGAATTGGATCACTTTTTGCAATTTTTGTAACTTCATCATCTGATCTTAAATATGCTTCAGGAATATTTTGATTTTGTTCTTGAACTTGTGATTTATTTATTCTTGATTGATTTTCATTTTTTACTAATAAAGAATCATTAGTATTTTTGTTTTGTGCTTGCAGTTGTTGAATTGTACTAATATCATCTTGTGAAGGTAAATCATTATTTGATTTAACTTCAACATTTTTTGATTTTGTATTTGTATTAGAAACTGAAGCTTGAATTGGATCAAGAATTGGTGAACTTAATATTTTTTGGTTTTGATTTTGGTTTTTATTCATAATTTTATTTATATTTATTTTATTCATTAAAGACTCATTAGTATCTTTATTTTGTGTTTGTAATTGTTGAATTGTATTAATTTCATCTTGTGAAACTTGTTCAACAGGATATTTTTTTGGTTTAACATTTAAAATTTTATTAGAAATGCCTTCACTAATTGGATCAAAAATTGGAGAAGATAAAACAAGTTGATCATTGTTATTTTTTTCAATTAAATTTACTTCTCTTATCGACTTTTCATTGGTAGTTTTATTTTGTGTTTGAAGTTGTTTAATTGTATTTACTTCATCTTGTGATAATTTTTTAATATCATAAGATTTAGGCTTAATTTGTTGAATTGGAACATTTGGATTTGTATTATTAATTATTTGTTTTAAAGTTTTAGTTGAAGCACCATCACTAATTGGATCAAAAATGGGAGATTTTAGAATTGGTTGATTATTATTTGGATTTAAAGAAGTTTTAGCTTGTTTAATTATTGATTCATTAGTATTCTTGTTTTGCAATTGCAACTGTTGAATAGTATTTACTTCATCTTGTGAAATTTGTTGTGTTTGATGCTTTTTTAGATTAATTTGTTCAATTTTATTTATTACTGTTTTGGTTGCAATGCCATCACTTATTGGATCTGTAATAGGAGATGCTAGGATTGTTTGAATTTCTTTTTTTTCATTTATAGAAATATTAGATTCTTTAGTTAATGACAAACTGGTATTCTTATTTTCTGATTGTAATTGTTGAATTGTATTTACTTCATCTTGTGATAATGGTTTAATATCATAAGATTTAGGCTTAATTTGTTGAATTGGAACATTAGGATTTTTATTATTAATTATTTGTTTTAAAGTTTTAGTTGAAGCACCATCACTAATTGGATCAAAAATGGGAGATTCTAGAATTGGTTGATTATTATTTGGATTTAAAGAAGTTTTAGGTTGTTTAATTAATGATTCATTAGTATTCTTGTTTTCTAGTTGCAATAGTTGAATTGTATTGATTTCATCATTTGGCAATTGTTCAATAAATTGTTTTTTTGCTTTAATTTCTTGAATTCTATTAGTTAAAGTCTTATTAATAATTCCATCATATAGTGGTTGTAAAATAGGAGATTCTAAAATTACTTGTTTATTATTATTTGAATCATTAAAATCATGGTTTTTATCATTTAATGATAAAGTGGTATTTTTATTTTCTATTTGAAGTTGTTTAATTGTATTAACCTCATCTTCTGATAATTCTTCAATATCATAAGATTTAGGTTCTTGATGTTTAGTTTCTAACTTTTTAGTAAAAGTACCTTCATTCAATCGTTCTTGTAGAATTGGAGAAACTAAAATGGGTATATTTTGTTTTAAAGAATCATTACTTACTTCTTTTTTTAATAGAGATTGATTAGTATCTTGATTTTCAGATTGTAATTGTTGAATAATACTAATTTCATCTGAACTGGGTAATTGAACTTCATGAATTATAGGAACAACTTTTTGAACATTATAATGAGTTTCAAATGGTTTTATTAATTGAACTGGTTTCTTGGTTGAAATACCATCACTAATTGGTTCAAGAACTGGTGAAATAAACAAAGTAGGTTCATTTTTAACAGAAGTAGGATTACTTTTACTAATTAGAGATTGATTAGTATTTTTATTTTCAGATTGCAATTGTTGAATTACACTAATTTCATCTGCACTAGGTAATTGAGCTTCATGAATTATGGGAAGCACTTTTTGAACATTATAATGAGTTTCAATTGGTTTTATTAATTGAACTGGTTTTTTGGTTGCAATCCCATCACTAATTGGATCAAGAACTGGTGA
>JAFNRE010000010.1:0-16947 GCA_017385735.1 Mycoplasmataceae bacterium | reverse complement strand
GTGTAATAATTGACTAATATAAGCAGCATTTTTCATTGGATAAAATGTTCCAAGTTCTCCACCACTATAACCAAAATAATTACCTAAATTTAATAATGCAGCATAACTATGACCTGCAAAATAACTAAAGTAATTTGTTCCTTTTGGTCATAATACTAAAGCAATATGTTCATTACTTCTAAAAACATTAAATGTATCTTGTACTGTTCCATAAGGTCCATAAATTCCTCAAGTTGGATCTAAAGTAACTCATCCACCTAATTGTTCATCTCAAACTTGCATTCAAGCATGGTCAATATATGAAAAACTAAAATAATTTGGTGGAGTATCACATCATCCAACCACTACTCTTGAAACTAATCCAGCCATCATGCACATTACAGCAGCTAAAGCAGCATAATTTCCACATACTCCTTGTAAGTGATTGAAGGTTTGAACAATTGTATGATAGTATGTATAACTATATGTATATACCATATTGTGAGTAACTCATTCATTAATTGCTACAGCTTTTTCATATGTACTTTCACAATGAGCAGTAATTTCTTTCACTTTTTGTCACATTGCAGCACTTGGAGTTAATCCATTACTTGCATTGAAATCATCTTCTAAAGTTCCATCACTATATCCAGTTCAATTAGATACTAAACAAAAGTTTCTAGCAGCTCAACTACATCCTCGACCATAATAACCACTTCAAAAACTACTTCCACCTGTTCATGTATTTCAATTTGGTGCATAAAAAGAATTCATATTTACAGTAAAAGTATAATTATATCCATTACTGTTATCACTATAATTTATTGGAATACAGTTACCATTAAAAATAGCTTTGTATAAATTATTTCCACTATCAGGATTAATTGTTAAAGTTAAAGTATTGTTAAAATTAGGATTGAATTTTAAATTTTGTAGTTCTTGTTCTATTTGTGTTGTACAACTTGAAGTTGAAACTGCTTCATTAATATCAACTGTACTAGAAATTGTTTTATTTTGTTCATTAGTATAAGTATCAGTTAAAGTCATTTGAATTGGATGAGTTTTAGGAATTATATTTGAATTTGGATTGTATCCAGAATTGTATGAAGATGTGTATGGATCATTAAAATTTGGCATTGTAGAACTACTATTATTTCATAATTGGTAAGTTCCAGTATATCCATCTGGTAAGATTCCAAAATTTGCTCCATCAAATTGAAATAATAATCCAGAGTTAATTGGATTTGCTCCTAATAAATAACCATTGTATGGTAAACATCCTTCACAATCAACTTGAATTTGTGTTCCTAAAGTTAATGGTGAACTTACTATTACTGGAATATTAAAATATCCTTGATTATTACTAATACCATAATAAATTTGACCATTTATTTTAGCAATAACATCATGATTTGCTAATGCTGTTCCTGTTAAATTAAATGTGTTACTTGTATCTTGCAAACAATTTATGTTTACATGTAAAACATTTTCATAAGGAATTAATCCTTGTTTAGTAATAACATAATAATTCATTTCATTATGTTGAGATAAATAACTATCTTTAAAACCTAAAGATAATCCACATTCACTTAATGTATTACCATTAATTTCATTTGCAGGTAAACCATTAGACAAAACACAATTTCCACCACTATTTCAAATACTATTTCCAATCGTATCTCTAATTCCTATTACATCACCATAATTAATCAATAATGAATCTTTAATATAATTATCATTATCATTTGAATAAAGTTCTTGTAATGTATCTGGATTGTATAAATTTAATGTAAATTGACCATTATCATTATAAAAAGGATTTGTTCAATAAAAAGTTAAATTATTGCTATTTGGTTGAGTTTTAAAACCATATGCTTGATAAATAGTTCTTCCACTATAACTAATAATTGCTGTATCTTGTAAACTAGCATTTGAAGTAAAAGGAACAGAAGCTGAAAAATCTGGTGAAGTTCTTCTTTGAGTAATGCTGTTAGAATTACTTGGTTTATTAAAAACATAATCATCAGAACTTACAGCATTGTTATATAGATTTTGTACTTGTGGCATTCATGAAACAACTTGTCATCTATTTCCACCATATACATATCCATATACTGCTAGATTTTGAATAATATACTTCACACATCTAGCAAAATTACCCATGTTATTATTGTTGTTAAAAGGAGCTAATGAAGCAGTTTTGTTTCAAGAACAATTTGATGGTAAGTTAATAACAGTGCCTTGTTTAAATGGATTATTACTAAAAGCATTATTACCTAAACTTGTTAAATATGGAGGAAGAGTTAAAGTTGTTAATAAATTATTAGCAAAAGCATCTGCAGCAATAACTTTTATTGTATTTGGTAATGATAAACTTGTAATGCTTTTGTTATAGCAAGCTCCTTGTGCAATTGTTGTTACTTTATAAAATGTATTATTATTTTGAATAATTCCAGGAACTTTAAAATTTCCTAGATTATTGGCTGTATAGATTATTGTTGCAGTATTATTTGAAGTATTTAAACTATATGTAATATTTCCAATAGTAACAGATGAACTAGGCATGGATAATAAAAATCCATTAGCATTGTAATAATTTGCATTATTTAAACTAGTTATGTTTGTATTTTCATTATTAGATTTATGGTTTGATAATGTAATACCTAATCCAACACCACTACTAATAATTAAAATGCTTCCAAATGTCATTAATGAAATATATTTCTTTTTCATAATTCTCTTCCTTTATTAAACAAAATAATTTTTAATAAGTTTTAAACTGTTGAACCATTTGTATAAGTTACTAAGATATTTTGACTTCTTGCAGTATAAGTAACATTATTAACTACATAAGTACAAATACAGTAATAAGTAAATGATTGGTTTATTAATTTTGAATTTGGATCTAATGTAAAATTTGCTGAACTATTTGTTGAAACTAAAGTACCTGTTATATTATTATTGCTCATTTCATTACCTGAAACTTCATATAAACTATAACTAGCTCTGCTAGCATAAGGAAAGAAAGATGGGAAGAATAAAATAGTTTTATTTCCACCTTCTACATCATCGACTCTTATATATTGTGAAGTTTGCATATTTCAAATAATAGTGTGTGTGACTGGTTGAGTAATATTATTAAAATAAGTTGGTAATGCATTATTTGAATTTGAACTAGTAATATTCATTGTATAATCGCTTGAATTTAAATCATAAGTATTAATTGCAATAAATTGATTATTTAAAGTAGTATTACTACTATTACTTAATTCTCATCCAACACTACCATTATATGTATTTGAATTAGAAGATGAAACATTCATTTCACTATCACCAAAATTACTAATTGAACCTGAATTTAAAAATAAACTATTTGAAAATGGCATTGTTAATTCTAAAGTTGCACCTTTTGTTATTGAACTATCTAATGAAGAATTAGAATTGTTTAAAGTTAAAGTATTTAATACTGATAAATTTGCTGTTAATAACTTATTAGAATTAAATGAAACACTATTAATCTTGAAATATTGATTAAAGTTTGAAACAGTTACGTTTGATGCTAATTGTCATTCTTTTGCTGAAGTATTAATAAATGGCAAAATAGCACCTGGAGAAGTTTCAAAATAATTTAACAAAATATTATTTAAATTTGTATTAATATAGTTATTTAATTCAGAGGTATATGTTTTAATTTCAGATAAATTATCTTCTAAAATAGTAAATTTAAATAAGTAAGTTAATGCAGAAGCATTTATATCATTATCCCAACTAACTTGCATTCTTACAACATAAATACCAGTATTTGTAAATGTTTTTGTAAAGTTAGGTTGGTTTGAACCTATTGAAACAAAACCTGTATTTGTTAACATTGATCAATTATATTCAACATTTGACAAATTAATATCAGGTGGTAAAAAACTTAAATTAAAAGTTTGTCCACTTGTACCATTAATATCATTGTAATTTGAACCAGGTTGTATTGTTTCATTTACATTATTATTTTTAAATTGTGTTCAAATTGAATTTGGTGCTTTTGTATAAATTGTAACAATATTACTATATAAGTTTGTTGCTTCATTTGCAAGTTTAATATTAATAGCAATTTCACTTGCTAAATCACTAAGTATTAATTGATTATCTTGTAAGCTTGCTTTAAATAATGCAGATGCATCAGTAATTGGCAATCATTCATTATTATTACTTGCAACTTCATATAATATGTCGTTTGCATTATAAGTAATTTCTGGAAGATTATTATTTATAGTTAAAACACATTCATTGCTTTTACTTAAATCTAAAGTAATAGTAGAAGTTTGGGGATTAAGATTTGGATTAGTAATTGTAACTCCACCTTGTTTATTACAATTAATAGTTACTGAATTAGAAGTCACAATAACCTTATTAGTTAAAGCATCTTGGATTTGTAAATAATAAGTAACTATTCCATAGTGTGCAATTTCTTTAATTGAATTTGCAAAATTTTGAAATTTATTAGAAGCATTAGTGTTTGTTAACTGCGTTTTTACAATATTTGGTGATGTGTTACTTGAAGAGTTTACTTCTTCTACTAAATAATAATTAACTTTACTAGAACTTACAGGTTTGTAATTTTCAAAAGAAAGATTATATATTTCATTTACATAACAATTTAAATTAACTGATTGAATGTTTGATTTAAATGCTGAAGTAGCATATAAAAATAAAGGATTATTATTAATTGTAATCATTGTTGAAGTAGTGATATTTGATTGATTATTATTTGGATTTATTAAAGTTGCAGTTAATGTTGCTGTTGCAAAATTATTGGTTGATGGAAGTAATGAATTTTGTATAAAATTTGAAACATTTGAAGGTATAGTAAATCCTTCATTCATGCTAGAAGATATTGTTTTATAAATATTAGAATTATCAAGTTGTAATGAATATTGTATTTCACACCCATTTTGTCAATTTTGAATAATTGGTTTGATATTAAATGAAGTTCAACTTCCACCATTTTGTAAATTTAAATTGTAATTAGTTTGTGCAAAAGCAATACTTGTTCAAATACTATTATTGATTTGAACATTAATTGTTGATAATGCCTTGTTTTTATAATCAATAATTACTTGAATAGGTTTTTTATTAGAATATGATAAATTAGTTGGTAAATTGATTTTTAAATTCTTTTGTAATTCTTGTAATTGTTGTTTTGAACAACTATTTGAGATCTTTTTTAAAATCTCTTTTAAAATTTCAGCTTTTAGTAAAGTTGGATTGTAAGTTTTACTAGAAGCAATAGTAATTGTTTTATTATTTTTGATTTGTTGCAAAATTAGATTGTTTTCATTAGTTGAATTTGTTAAAGAAGTTGTTTTATTAACATTACTTTTTAAATGATTATTAGTATTGTTATTTGATTTTGATAATGAACATCCAACTGCAGTTGCTATAACAATAGCAGATAAAGCTAGGATTGATATTGAATCTAATAAAAGATGTTTAATTTTTTTGGATTTTTTATTCATAATACTTAATCATTTACCTTTCTAAAGCATATTAAATATATACAAAATATATGATATAAATTACAGTTTGTTAATCTTTTTATAAAAAAATTTAAAGGAAGAAATTACTAAATAAATTTCTATATAATTTTAAATCCTTTTATTTATTTTTATTATGTAAATTTTATGTATTTTAATCAAAACAAAGTATAAATATAAATTGCAAATAAATTGAATAATCCCTAAATGCAATTTCAAGTGCAACAGGATTTTTTGAGAAAATTTACAACTCTTTAAAAAATTTATTGAATATTAATTTGCTATTTCATTAAACTTTTCATTGCTTGATTTTCATCCTAGTATTTCACGTGGCATATTATTGATTTTTTCTTGTAATTCATAGATTTCTTGATCACTTATTTCATTAAAATTTGTGCCTTTTTTATATAGTCTTCTAACTAATCCATTGATATTTTCATTTGAGCCTCTTTGATATGATGCATAATGATTGCAATAATAAACTTTACAATTTAATCATTTAGTTAATATTCCAATTTTTTCAAATTCAAGACCATTGTCAGAAGTAACACTTATTACATATAATTTATTTGTTTCAACAAGTTTTTTGATTGCTCAGTTAATTTTCATTGCACTTTTACTTTCGACTCTTACAATGTACACTTTTCTACTGCATCGTTCAACAAATATTAAAATATGATTATAATTTTTATGTTTACTTCCAATAATTAAATCAACTTTTCAATCACCGTTGGATTGTCTTAAATTAGTGGATTCAGGCCTTAATCATATAGGATATACATATTTATTAACTAATCTCTTTAATAAACTTAATCTATAATTACCACCTTATTGTGTAATGATGCTCAAATACAATTAAGCGTAACAATTCCTTTCTTTAAATTGTTGCACTTAATTGTATTTGAGCATTTTAGATGGATCTAAAAATTTTTTAGGTTATTTATATTTTATAAAATTTAAAATTATTAATCCTTATTTCATAGGAAAATTTAGATAGTATGTCATTTTGGTAGAAAGGGTAGTATAGTAAAAAAATGAAAAAAATAATTAAATCTAGTTTGTTATTATCATTAGGTATTGGAATAATAGTTTCTAGTACAATTGCTGGTTGTTTAATAACTAGCAATCAAAATCTAAAACCTATAAATTCTCAAAAAAAACAAGTTATTAATTCAAACAATACAAACAATAATTTTTTAAAATTGACTGATTCAAATAAATTTGATATAAAAAGTAATGCTTTTAAAAGCATAAATATCATGAAATACAACAATATATTTTTTGAAAAACAAATAAATTCAAAAAACACATCAATTTTAATATCAACTAATAATCAACAATATCAAATTAAACCAAATCAACAAAAAAAATTAGAATCAGTATTTGATTCTGTTCTAAAACACACAAAACAGTATGGTTTAACATCCAGTTATTTAAATTCAATTTTTCAAAAATATCATTTCAATAAAAAAGATTATTTAAAAGTATCAAATTTTATCTCTTCTGCAAAAAAAGATATCAATTATAAAGATTATAATTTATCAACTGATTTAAATTTATTATGATGTTCTTCTAATTCATTAGAAAATAGTGTATTAAATTTCAATAATTATTTTAAAAATGATTTCATTCCAAGTTTTACTAATTATGATTCTACACTTTACAAGGTGTATGTTGCTTCTAGTGTAGCAGCTGGAGTAAGTGCTGCAGCTGCTGCATGTTATATAGCAGGTGCTTGATTTTTTGGAATTACAATACCTGATGCTGTTGCTGCTACAGCAGCAGCAATAGCAGATGGAACAAATGCTGGTTTATTAGGATTACAATATAATAAAATTAATAATACACTTGAAGAATTTTTGAATTATGAAACACAATTAGTAAATCCTTTTATTTCCGGTCATTCCTTTGCCAACATAAAAGATTCATTGTTGGAAGATATAAATTGAATAATGGGAGATTATGAATTTGATTTTAGTGAAGCCCCAGCTGTTCGTGAAGAAGTATTAAGTGAACAAACTGTTTCTAATTTAGCAGTATGAGCAGTTCCAGCATTAGGGGCATTAGATATAATTAGTACTTTACTAGATATTTCAATCTTTATAGCAGAATCTAGTACTCAATCTGAATTTTCTACATTACTTGCTACACTTGCTTTCTATATTAATAAAATATAATAAATTTTTAGTTACAATTTAATATTTCTTATTATGAATAAATCAAAAGTTTTAAATAGTAATGAAGAATATTTTAAACTTTATAAATTCAATTTAGATTTAACTAAAAATATTTTTAACAATTATGATACAAAAATTAAAATTCCTAAAAAATTTAATGAAAAATTTAAAGATGTTAATTCTAAAGGAATTTTGTTTGGTAAATCAATAGTAATAAGTTTTTTTGTTTCTTGATTTTTTTCGTTATGTGTTATTATTCCTGATCTAGCTATATGCATTACTGGTTATTCAATATTGAATCAATATGATATAAGCAGTAATACAATTGAAATAATCATGTTTATATTATTTTTTACTTATCCTTTAGTATTGTTTTTTGTACCTTGAATATTAGCAAAAATATGCTGAAAAATTATTCTTAATGATTATGAAATTTTAGCAAAAAGTGTTTTTAAATTAGTTGATGAAAAAGTAATTGATTTTCATATTTTTAGTCAATATGAAAATGCAATTGTACTTTTATGTAAAAACAATACACATCGTTTATCATACAAACTTGTATTTACTGATTTAACTAATGAAGAATTACTTTATAAATACTATGAAATTTTAAATTCATTTTACAATCAAAAAATTAAGATAAGTCATAATCAAATCATAAAAAAATTATGCAAAGATCCAGATATTGGCAGCAGTGTTTCTTTATTGAAGAAATCTAATTATTTAAAACCAAAAATTAGACAAGGATTTAGTATTAGAAAATTTTATTATTTGAGTGCTGCAATTTGTATGAATTATATAAATGAGCAAAATAACACAAATAAAATAGCAAACAATTTATAAACTTTTAGCACTTTTTTGTTAGACTGCTAATTTTGTATATAATTATTATACTTATAGTATAAAAACAAATACACAAAATTATTTAACTAAAAAATAAGTAGATAAAAATATGAAAGATATAATTCTTGGTATTGACTTAAGAACAACAAATTCTTGTGTTACTTATATGGATAGAAGTACACCAGTTGTTATTGAAAACCCAGAAGGAAAAAGAACAACCTCATCAATAGTTGCTTTTAAAGGAGATCAAATAATTGTTGGTGATGGTGCTAAACGTCAAATGATTACTAACCCAAATACAATTATTTCTGTAAAAAGATCAATGGGTACAGATAAAAATTTGATATTAATGGTAAAGAATACACACCAAAACAAATCTCTGTAGATATTTTGTCTTATATTCGTGCTTTTGCTGAAAAAAATTAGGTAGAAAAATTGATAAAGCAGTTTTACAGTTCCTGCATACTTCAATGATAGTCAAAGAAATGCAACTAAAAATGCTGGTTTAGAAGTAATGAGAATCATTAATGAACCAACAGCAGCAGCTTTAGCATACGGTTTAAACAAAAAAGATGATCATAATTTTTATGTTTATTTCAAATAGTTAAATCAACTTCTCAATCACTATGAAATTTTCTTGAATTAATGAATTCAGGCCTTAATCATATAGGATATACATATTTATTACCTAATCTCTTTAATAAACTTAATCTATGATTACCACCTTTTGTATAATGATGATGTAATCTATCTTTTGGAGTTATTACTCAATTTATAACTATTAATTAAATTAAAAACCTATCTTAGACAAGGTTCTTTAATTTTTGGATATTTACTGCTAATATAATGGTAAGTTGCATTTACTCCAAAATATCTTTTGTCAAATTTATTTTTAAATAAAGTTGAGAATTCGTTATATTTTGCATTATTAAAAAAATATTTATTGTAACAACGATTAATTGCTTTTTTGTTAGCTATTTCAGCATCATAAATTCCAAAATTACTGTTTCTCTTTATTTCTCGTGAAATTGTAGATTTATTAATTTTTAATCTTTCTGAAATTTTAGTAATTGAAAGTCTTTCTTCATTATACAAATACTGTATTAATTGTCTTGATTTTAGATTTAACTGATAATATTTCATAACTATTTAAAGTTACACTTTTTAAACAAAAAAGTACAACAATTCCTTTCATAAAATTGTTGCACTTGAAATTGCATTTGAGCATTTTAATTTAATAACTTACAACATCAGCTTCTGTACCAGTTAATGTAGTAGTTTCTTGTAGTAATTGACTAATATATGCAGCATTTTGCATTGGATAAAATGTTTCAAGTTCTCCACCACTATAACCAAAATAATTACCTAAATTTAATAATGCAGCATAACTATGACCTGCAAAATAACTAAAGTAATTTGTTCCTTGTGGTCATAATACTAAAGCAACAAGTTCATTACTTCTAAAAACATTAAATGTATCTTGAACTGTTCCATAAGGTCCAAAAATTCCTCAAGTTGGATCTAAAGTAATTCATCCACCTAATTGTTCATCTCAAACTTGCATTCATGCGTGATTAGTATTTGATGAACTAAAATAATTTGCTGAACTTTCACAATTTCCAACAATAATTCTTGAAACTAATCCAGCCATCATGCACATTACAGCAGCTAAATCAGCATAATTTCCACATTCTCCTTCTAAATGATTGAAAGTTTGAGCAATTGTATGACCATATGAATAACTACTTGTATAAACCATATTTTTAGTAACTCATTCATTAATAGCAAGGACCTTTTCATATGTACTTTCACAACGTGCAGTAATTTCACTAACTTTTTGTCACATTGCTGGTGTTGGATCATAGAAGTTTGCTTTATTATAATCATCTTCATATTGTCCATAACCAATATAAGGACAATTTGATACTAAACAGAAATTTCTAGCACCTCAAGTATCTGCACGTCCATTTGCGCCAGTTCCAATACTGCTTCCTTCTGTATAACTATCAGCACCTGGTGCATAAAAAGAGTTTTGTGTTACAGTAAATGTATAATTCATTAAACCATTATTTTCTGTAATATTATTTGGAATACAAATTCCGTTAGAAATAACTTTATATAAAGGTTGAATAGCAAGTGGATTAATTGCTAAAGTTAAAGTATTAGTAAAATTAGGATTAAATTTTAAATTTTGTAGTTGTTGTTCTAATTGTGATGTACAATTTTCATTTGCTGTTTGATAATTAATATTGATTGAACTTGATACTAATTTACCTTGAGCATTAGTATAAGTATCAGTTAAAGTCATTTGAAATGCTCCACCACTTGGAATAGTTATATTAGCATTTGGATTATATCCAGTATTGTTTGATGATGTATATGGATTATTAAAATATGGCATAGTTGAATTACTATTATTTCATAATTGGTAAGTTCCAGTATATCCATCTGGTAAAATTCCAAAATTAGCATTGTTAAATTGAAACAATAATCCTGAATTAATTGGGTTTGCTCCTAATAAATAACCATTATATGCTAAACATCCTTCACAACTAACTTGAACTTTTGTTCCTAAAGTTAATGGTGAACTTGTTGTTATAGGAATACTAAAATATCCATCACTATTACTTAAACATTCATATAATTGATTGTTTATTAAAACAGTTACTACATGATTTGCTAAAGCTGTTCCTGTTAAATTAAATGTATTACTTGTATCTTGTAAGCAATTTATATTAACATGTAACACATTTTGATAAGGAATTAAACCATCTTGAGTAATTTCATAATAGTTCATTTCGTTGTGTTGAGATAAATAACTATCTTTAAATCCCAAAGAAAATCCACATTCACCTAATGTGCTTCCATTAATTTCATCTGCAGGTAAACCATTAGATAAAACACAATTCCCACCACTATTTCAAATACTATTTCCAATCGTATCTTTAATTCCTATTACATCACCATAATTAATTAATAATGAGTTTTTAGTATAAGTATTATTATTAGAATAAAGTTCTTGTAATGTATCTGGATTATATAAATTTAATGTAAATTGACCATTATCATTATAAGAAGGATTCTTTCAATAAAAAGTTAAATTATTACTATTTGATTGAGTATTAAATCCATATGCTTGATAAACATCATTACCACTATAACTAACAATTGCTGTGTCTAATAAACTTGCATTTCCTAAAAAAGGAATTTCAGGAGAAAAAGATGATGATGTTTTTCTTTGTGCAACTGTATTTGAATTATCTACTGTATTAAAAATATTATTATTTGATGTAACAGCATTTGCAAAAAGATTTGCTACTTGTGGCATTCATGAAACAATTTGTCATCTATTTGCACCATATACATATCCATATACTGCTAGATTTTGAATAATATACTTTACACATCTAGCAAAATTACCCATGTTATTATTGTTGTTAAAAGGTGCTAATATAGCATCCTTATTTCAAGAACAATTTGTAGGTAAAATAATAACAGTTCCTGATTTAAAAGGATTATTACTAAAAGCATTATTACCTAAACTTGTTAAATATGGTGGAAGTGTTAAAGTTGTTAATAAATTATTTGCAAAAGCATCTGCAGCAATTGATCTAATGGTATTTGGTAATGTTAAAGAAGTAATTCCTTTATTATAACAAGCTCCTTGTCCAATTGCATTTACTGTATAAAATGTATTATTATTTTGAATAATTCCAGGAACTTTAAAATTTCCTAAATTATTGCTTGTATTAATAATAGTTGCAGTATTATTTGAAGTATTTAAACTATATGTAATGTTTCCAATAGTAACTACAGAACTTGGTGTACTTAATAAAAATCCATTAGAATTATAATAATTTGCATTATTAAAAGTAGTTGTATTTGAAGTTTGAGTATTGTTTTTATTTGATGATAATGTTATTCCTAATGAAACCCCAGTAGTAATTGTTAAAACACCTGCAATTGTAAGTAAACTAATATATTTCTTTTTCATGATCTACTCCTTAAATATCTTAATTTTTTTATTTAACAAAAACTTTAAATTGTTGAACCATCAGTATAAGTTACTAAGATGTTTTGACTTCTTGCAGTATAAGTAACATTATTAATAACATAAGTACATACACAATAATAAGTAAAAGACTGACCAATTAATGAAGAATTTGGACTAATACCAAAATTAGCTGAACTACTTGTAGAAACTAAAGTACCAGTTATAGTAGCATTATTCATTTCATTACCTGAAACTTTATATAAACTATAAGATACACTACTTGGATTTGGAAAAAATGAAGGAAAGAATAAGATGGTTTTTTGTCCACCTTCAACATCATCAACTCTAATATATTGTGAAGTTTGCATGTTTCAAATAATAGTATTTGTAATTTGATGAATATTATTTACATTAAAGTAACTAGGTAAAGCATTATTTGAATTTGAACTAGTAATATTCATCTTAAAATCATTTTGATTAACATCATAAATATTAATTGGCATAAATTGATTATTTATAGATGTATCATTTGAATTGTTTAATGTTCATCCAACTATACCATCAAATGAATATCCATATTGATTCATATAACTTGTTATATTAATATTCATTTCACTTTCACCATAACTTGTAACAACACCTTTATTTTGAAAGTCAGTATTTAAAAATGGTGTTATTAAAGTTAAAGTAGCACCTTTATTTATTGTTGTATCTTTTGAAGAATTAGATGAATAAACTAGATTTAAATTGTTTAATACTATTAAATCTACAGTTAATAATCCATCAGAATTAAATGAAACACTATTAACGCTGAAATATTGATTAAAATTGTTATCATTTACATTTGTTGCTAATTGCAAAGATTGATATTCTGTACTTGTATTAATATAAGGCAAAATAACTGATGGAGAATTTTGAAAGTAATTTAAAAGAATGCTATCCAAATTATTATTAATATAAGTATTTAATTTAGAAGTATCAGAATTGATTGTTGATTGATTGGCTGCAACAATTGTTATTTTAAATAAATAATTTAATGGTGAAGCATTAACATCATTATCTCAAGTAACTTGCATTCTTAAAACATAAACACCAGGATCTGTAAATGTTTTAGTAAAATTAGATTCATTAGAACCAATTGATACAAAACCTGTACCAGTTAACATTGATCAGTTATATTCAACATTGGAAAGATTGATATTTGGTGCAATAAAATTTAAATTAAATGTTTCACCAATTGTTCCAGTCATTTCATTGTAACTTGTTCCTGGTCAAATTGTTTTTGTAGTATCATTGTTTTTAAATTGAGTTCATATTGAATTAGGAGTTTTTGTATTGATTGTAACGATATTGCTATATAAACCTGTTTCTGCATTAGCAAGTTTTACATTAATAGCAATTTTACTTGCTAAATTACTAAAGATTAATTGATTATTTTGTACTGTAACTTTAAACAAATTAGAGATTCTAGTAATTGGTAATCATTCATTATTTTCTTCTGCTACTTGATAATAAATATCTTCATCATTATAAGTAATTCCAGGAACATTATTACTTATAGTTAAAACACATTTACTAGTTTTACTTAAATCAACATTAATTGTTTTAGTTTGTTCATTAATATTTGGATTAGTAATTGTAACTCCACCTTGTTTATTACAATTAATAGTTACTGAATTTGAAGTTATAACACTACCAGATGAACTTTCAAGTTCTAAATAATAAGTAATAGTTCCATATTTTGCTACTTCATTAATTGAATTTACGGTTTTGTTAAGAACATTAGAAGCATTATAATTTTCTAATTGTATTCTTGAAACACTTGAATCTAAATTTCCAGCAGAATTTACTTCTTCTACTAAATAATAACTATAGTTTTCATTGCTTGGTTTTTTGTATTGAATAAAAGAAAGACTATAAACTTCATTTACAAAACAATTTAAATTAACAGATTGAACATTTTTTTCAAATGAAGAAGAAGCATATAAAAATAATGGATTATTATTAATTGTAATTTTTGCTGAAATAGTAACTTTAGATTGAGCAGGATTTGGTGATGTAAGAGTTGCATACAAAGTTGCAGTTGCAAAATTATTAGTTAATGGAAGTAAATCATTTTGAATATATGATGAAACATTTGAAGGTATAGTAAAAACTGTATTTTCATTATTAGTTGACATTGAATAAACATTTGCATCATCAAGTTGTAATGAATATTTTATTTCACATCCATCTTGTCAATTTTGAACAATTGGTTGAATCTTTAATGAAGATAAACTATCTCCATTTTGTAAATTAATATTATAGTTAGTTTGTGCAAAGGCAATACTTGTTCAAGTAGAATTACTAATTAAAACATTGATATTTGATAAAACTTTATTATCATACTCAATAGTTACTGGAAATTGTTTGTTATATGATGAACTTGTTGAATCTAATAGATTAATTTTTAAATTCTTTTCTAACTGTGTTAATTGTTTGTTTGAACATTTATTAGCAACTTTTGCTAAGATTTGTTTTAAGATTGCAGATTTTAATGATTTAGCAGTGTAAGTTTTACTAGAAGGAATAGTGATTGTTTTATTATTTTTGATTTGTTGCAAAATGAGATTGTTTTCATTAGTTGGATCTACTACAGAAGTTGTTTTATTAACATTACTTTTTAAATGATTATTAATATTGTTATGTGATTTTGATAATGTACATCCAACTACTGCAGCAATAACAGTTGTTGATAAAGCAATTATTGAAAGTGAACCTAATAAAATATGTTTAATTTTTTTTGATTTATTACTCATAATATACACCTTTCTTGTTAAAGAAGTTAAATTAAAATATTCAAAAAAATTGATTAATGCATATTAAAAATCTTTTGAATTTATCTTAAAAAATTTACTATGAAAATTAATAAATTATTAATGCTATAATTATAAACTTTTATTATGTTTTATAATCTAAATATTAATATAAAACATTAGGAAAAAATAATGGAAATAAACTCATTATATGAACTAAATAAATCATATTTAGAATTAATAAATAAAAAAGTAAATGTTACATTTAATTGTTGAATAAGAAATAACCGTTCTAGTGGGAAAATTGGATTTTTAAATGTTACTGATGGAACAGCTAATAACATTCAAGTAGTATATAAAAAAGATCTTATATCTAATTTTGATGAAATTTCAAAATTTAGTGTTTGATCAGCTATTAAAGTAAGTGGCAATATTGTTTTAAAAGACAATGATGAAAAATATGAAATTAATGCAACACAAATTGAACTACTTGCAGTTTCTGATTCTAATTATCCTTTGCAAAATAAAGAACATTCATATGAATTTCTAAGAGAAATTAGTCATTTAAGAGCAAGGTCAAATTTATTTAATGCGGTAATGAGAATAAGAAGTGAAGCTGCTTATGCTGTTCATAACTTTTTTCATAATGAAAGATTCTTGTATTTAAATGCTCCTGAAATTACAGAAAATGATGGAGAAGGAGCAGGAGAAAATTTCATCATTAAAACAAGACAAAAAGATGAATTTTTTTTTGGTGAAGAAGCTTATTTAACAGTATCAGGACAGTTACATGCAGAAGCTTATGCACAAGCATTTAAAAATGTTTATACATTTGGTCCAACTTTTAGAGCAGAAAATTCCCATACAAATCGTCATATTTCTGAGTTTTGAATGATTGAACCTGAAATGGCATTTAAAGATCAAAAATATGGAATGCAAATTGCTGAAGCACTAATTAAATATGTTATTAAATGAGTTTTAGAAAATTGTATGTATGAATTAAAAGTATGTGCTAATAAAACTGATACATCATTAATTGAAAAATTACAAAGATATTTAGATAATAAGTTTCCTGTTATTGAATATAAAGAAGCAATCAATTTATTAAAAAAAGATCAGTCTGAAAATAAAGTAACTTTTGAAAACAAAGATATTTTTGATGGATTAGATTTAGCTAGTGAACATGAAAAATATATTTGTGAAAAAGTCTTTAATTTACCAACTTTTATTATTAATTATCCAAAAGAAATTAAAGCATTTTATATGAAATTAAATCAAGATAAAAAAACAGTTGCTGCATATGATTGTTTAGTTCCTGGAATTGGTGAAGTTGTTGGTGGAAGTGAAAGAGAAAATAATATTGACATCATTTTAAATAGATTAAAAGAATTAAAAATATCACCTGATAAATTAAATTGATATTTAGAGTTAAGAAAATATGGATATTATAAATCTGTTGGATTTGGAATTGGTTTTGAAAGATTAATTATGATGTTAACAGGAATAGAAAATATCAGAGATGTAATTGCTTTTCCAAGATATCCAGGATCATTAAAGTTTTAATTCATGAATATCAAAACTTATATAAAAAAACAATATATTCCTAATTACTTAACCATTTTAAGAATTTTCTT
>JAFNRE010000086.1:0-2631 GCA_017385735.1 Mycoplasmataceae bacterium | reverse complement strand
TTAAATGAAGCTTTTACAAGTAATATTATTAATGTTTCTTATTATGACAACATGTGATCATATACTGCACAAGAAGCATTAAATGATCATTTTAGTAGTTTACAATCAGCATTAAAATCTGCAATTCTTAATGACTTAGAATATTATTTAGAATCTATTGAAGTTAAAGTTAATGGTATTTTTTATACTGATACTGAAATTGCAAATAATATACAAATAATACGATCTCAAGCTACTGTAATATCAAATAATTCATCCCAAGAAATTTCAGGAATAATATTAAAATATAATTCAATTCAACTAACACCACAATATACTAGTGGAATAATAACTAAAAATTTTATTATTAGTGGATTTTATAATTATGCACAAATTCAAAATATGAATACAATTTCAAGTGAAGCATTAGCTTCATTAAGCAATAATATTAATGTTGCTAATTATGAAAACATGAGTTCATATACTGCAGCAGAAGCATTAAATATTGCAACTACTGATAATTTAAAAGATGCAATTATTGATGCCATTGCAGCTGAATTAAAATACCAATGAAAATATACAAGTGAATTAGAAGACCAATTAACATATACAAGTGGGTGGGAAGGTTTTCCACAAAATGGAACAGAAAATTATATAATTTCACAAATTTGTAATGGAATAGAAATAACATTACCTACATTTATTTCACTAACAGATAATGAACTTGGACAAATTCCAAATGTTACATTATCATTTAATGGAATAAAAAATAATAATGTATCTTTTATTATTGAAGGTTTTAATAAAGTAACTGCAAATCAAACTGGAATAAATAGTAATAGAAATGTAGATGTTGCAAATGAATTAGATTCATTATTAAATAGTGGAATTAATGTTACAAATTTTAATATTTTAAATTCTCAAGATAATGGAATTGGCTTAAACAATTATTCAAATAGTTTAAAATCAGAAATTATTGATGCTATAGAAGTTGAAATTGCAAATTATATGGGGTTCTTTAATTTCAATGGTATTCAATATAGCATACCAGAAATTGCTAATGGTATAAAAATTGTTTTACCAAATTCCATATCTAATTTAGTTGGTTCAAATATACAAATTCCTGATGTAATATTGTCTTATAATGGAATTAATTTAGTATCTAATGCAGGTTCAAATACATTTGAAATTATTGGTTATAGTACTTTGACAACTAAGAATAATTTGGATTATCCTACACAAACTAATTCCACAAATCAACAAGTTGCTAATGAAATAAGCTCAATATTAAGTGATAGAATTAATGTTTCAAATTATGAAAACATGAATTCATATACAGCAGCAATTGCTTTAAGTCAATATGAAAGTAATTTAAAAAGTGCAATTATTGATGCTATAGTTAACAGCATTTTTCCTTTTGATTTTAAAAATATTTCATGTAGTGCTAATACAATTAGAAATGAACTTTCAGTTACTTTACCAAATTATATTTCAGTACAAAATAATGTCTTAGCACAAATTCCAGCAGTAGAACTAAGTTTCAATGGTGTTTTAATATCATCATTTATTTCTTATAAATATTCAAATTCATTTATTATTGATGGTTTTAAAGCTACAACAATTGCTCAAACTAATGCAAATGACAATAGAAATCAAGAAGTTGCAAATTTTTTGGACTCTTGAGTTTTAGGAAATTCATTGTATATTGGTAATTACAATATTGGTTATTATACTGCACAAGAAACATTGAACAATTATCATACAAATTTAGAAGAAGCAATAGCATTTTCAGTTGTTGATACTGCTGTTGAAAATTCCAATTTTGAGTCTTATCCATTTTGTTTTCAAGGAATTTATTATGACTTAAGTCAAATTGTAAGTTATATAAAAGTTATCTTGCCACAAACAATTACACCATTAGATAATCAAAATGCAGAAATTCCTAATGTTATGTTGCAATATAATGGAATTACATTAAAACCAAGTAATTCAACATCAGATACATTTGTTGTATATGGATTTATTATTGGACCAATAAATACAGATATTTCAAATAATACAGATATTTTATTTACTTATTATGCTCAAATAAATAAAATGAATAACAAAAATATATACACAGAGTAAATTTAGAATTTTAATATTTAAATTACAAAATATTAAATTGAAATAATTAAAGAACATATATCTTGCAAGAATTAATCAATTATTATAAAGTGCAATTAATGTAAACAATAAAAAAGACAAAAATTATCTTACAAAATCAATTGGATAAATTAATAAATATAAATTCTTTTTTTTCATAAATAAAATATAATAAAGTATATAAAAATAAAATTCAAATAAAGTTTGGAGATATTTTTATTTAATATAGAAATAAGATATATTAAAAAAATTTATAAACTGCTTATTTCTTTTTATAGAATTTTTCAATAAATTAATAAGTTAGTTTTTAGTAAATTTTCAATTCAATTTTTAAAACATTGGTTTTTATAAAAAAAGAAATTTCATTAAATAATTTACTAATTTTGATCAATTAAAATATTTAATTTCATATAAAAACTAATTAAAAATTTAGTGAATTATTAAAATGAATTTTAAATAAAGAAAGAATGATTTTTTTATTATAATCAACGCAATTTAAAAATTGAT
>JAFNRE010000009.1:0-5590 GCA_017385735.1 Mycoplasmataceae bacterium | reverse complement strand
TCTAAAATTTTAAATTTACATGATTTGTATAAAGATGAAAATGCATTTATTAAATCAAGAACTGAATTAAAAGATCAAATTAATGAAATTAAAAATGAGTATCATTCTATTTTAAGCATTGTTCCAATTATTAATCAACAATATGATGAACAAAATTTATTAATCAATATTCCTTATTCATTAAAAGATAATATTTCTACAAAAAATATAAGAACTACTGGTGGAAGTTTATTATTAAGTAATTATGAACCTTTATTTGATAGTTATGTTGCACAATTATTAAAAGAAAATGGAGCAACTTTAGTAGCAAAAGATGCTTTAGATGAATTTGGATTAGGTGGAACTGGCACATGATGTGCTTATGGTAAGGTTTTAAATCCTTATGATGCAAATTTAATTCCTGGCGGAAGTTCTAGTGGAAGTAATGTTAATGTTTGTACTAATTTAACTGCTTTTAGTATTGGTACAGATACTGGAGATTCAATAAGACATCCAGCAAGTTTTTTAAATAATGTTGGATATAAACCCACTTATGGATTAATTTCACGTTACGGAGTATTTCCTTATTCTCCTTCATTAGATACTGTTGGAGTAATTGCTAGTTATGTAACTGATATTGCAATTGTTTTAGATGCTTTAGTAAAAAAAGATCCAAGAGATTTTAGCAATGTGAAATCATTACAAGAAAATTATTTTAAAAATCTAAATGCTAAAGATTTAAGTAGTATTAAGTTACTTTATTTAAAAAACTGTGAACAATATATGTATCAAGATGCTAAAGAAGAATGAAAGAAATATTTAGCATACTTAAAAAGATATGTAAATGTTAATGAAGTTGATTTTGATGAAAAATTAATTGATTGTTTATTACCAACTTATAATGCAATTAGTTTTGCTGAAGCTACAACAAGTTTAGCAAATTTAACTGGAATGACTTTTGGAAATAAAGTTGTTGGTAAAAACTATTATGATTCAATTACTTTAACAAGAACAAAATATCTTGGAGAACAAATTAAAAAAAGATTCTTATTAGGTTCATATGTTTTAACTAGTGAACATTATGATGAAATTTTTAATAAAGCTAAAAAAATTAGAAGAATTATTAAAGATAAAGTTGAAGAATTATTAAAAGAATATGATGCAATTATTATTCCTGGAGCTTCATCATTTGCTTTAAGTTATGAAGAATTAATTGGAACAGGAATGAATAAGTGTGATGATTTATTATTATTAGCAAATTTTAGTGGAAATCCTTCAATTACTATTCCTGCAATTAAATTAAATCCAAAATTTTTAGGAATTAATTTATTAGGAAAAGCATTTTGTGATCAAGAATTGTTAAATATTGCTTTAAGTATTGAAAATATTAATGAACAATACAAATAAAGGAAGAAACAAGATGAATAATAAATATTTTGTTACTATTGGCTTAGAAATTCATATTGTATTAAATACTAATACTAAAATGTTTTCTCCTGCTAAAAGTACTCATGAAGATACAGTTAATAATCATTTAAATGAAATTGATTTAGCATTACCTGGTTCAATGCCATCTGTTAATGAAAATGCTGTGAGAAAAGGAATTGTTTTAGCAAATGCTTTACACATGCAAATTCATACTAATCCAATAACTTTTGATCGAAAAAATTACTTTTATTGAGACTTACCAAAGAATTTTCAAATTACACAACAATTTAATCCTATTGGTACAAATGGATATGTAATTTTAGATGATGAAAATCAAACAAAAATTAGTATTGAAAGAATTCAATTAGAAGAAGATACTGCTAAACAATTAAAAGTTGAAGGTAGTGATGATTTGAAATTAAATTATAATCGTGCTGGATTACCATTAATTGAAATTGTTTCAAATCCTGTAATGCATTCAAGTAATGAAGTTGAACTTTATTTAAAAGCTTTAAGAGAAATTTGTGTTTTTATGGATGTTTCTGATGCAAAAATGGAAGAAGGCAGTATGAGAGTTGATGTTAATCTTTCATTAAGTAAAGATGAACATACTTTTGGAACTAAAGTTGAAATTAAAAACATTAATTCAATTACAAATGCAAAACTAGCAGCAGAATATGAAATTAAAAGACAAAGTGAAATCTTAGATAAAAATGAATTAGTACAACAAGAAACAAGAAGATTTGATGATCATACTTTAACTACAGTTTTCATGAGAAAAAAAGCTGATGCAATTGATTATAGATATATGACTGAACCAAATATCTTAGCAATATATACTCCTGAAAATTTTGTAAATGAAACTTTAAAAACTGTTGGATTACATCCATATGAATTAAAACAAGCTTTAAAGCAAAATAACATTAATCAAAAAGACATTAATTTATTATTAAGCAATAAAAAAATCTATGATTTATTTCAAAAAGCATATAGTTTAACTTCTGATTACAAAGATGCTTCAAGATGAGTTTTAAATGAATTAATGGGTGTATTAAATAAACAAGAAAAAACCATTGAGCAATTTTCTGTAGATGAAGAAAATGATTTATTAAATTTAATCAAGGATTTTAAAGCAAATAAATTTAATTCTAAACAAGCTAAAGATTTGTTTAATGAAGTTTTTTTAAATCACAAACAATATAATGAAGCATTAGAAACATTAATGCAAAACTCTAAGTCATATAGTGATGAAGATATCTTAAAAATGATTAATGAGATTTTAATTAATAATCCTAACACTAAGCAAGAATTAACTACAAGATATGAAAAAGCTGAAAAGTTTATTATAGGAAGTTTAATGAAACAAACTAAAGGACAAATTGATCCTTTAAAAGTAAAAGAAATTTTAAATACATTAAAATAAGAAATATAAAAATTAAATATTTAATGTTATTTTATGAGAAGACCAAAAAAAATAATTGATGATTTTAAAGATAACATTAAACATGATGTTATAGAGTTTGCTCAAAAATTACCAACTTTTAAGCAAAATCCAAATAAAGAGATTAAGACCTTTGAACAAAAAGCAATTTCTAATAAATTTTTAGATAGAAAAAGAGTTATTATTTTTAGTTCAATGTGTGTTTTAGCAATCATTTTAATTATTATTACTGTTACTTTTGTTACAAATGTTAATGTTGGTACAATTGTAATTACTGTTGCTGAAATCAGAAATCACACTAATGGAATAATTGCAGGTTGAATTTTATTATTAATTTTAAGTTCTATAATCAGAGTTATTTGACAAATTGAAAGCATAAGAATGCGATATAAGCATTATTTGAATAATGTAAAAGTAAGAGAATGAATTAATTTTGGAATCATTACCATTTTTATTAATAGCATTACAATTTTTGCTTTAGGCAGTGATCCATATAAAATTTGATGGATGTCTAAAAAAGGATTAAGATTAAGTCAAGCAACTGCTATTATTTTATCAAGTGGTTGAGTCATACAATTAACACAAATGCTTTTATCTTATCCTTCTTTAGGATATTTAATTTACATGTATTTTTATAATCAACCATTATTTGCTCACACTTATGAAACTAATATAAGCATGGGACTTGTTTGTGCTGGGTATTGTAATGATGTTTTGGTATTTTGTGCTTTAACCATTTTAGGATATAATTTAAAATTACAATTTACCATTGCTAGAATTTTTAATTGAATCAGAAAAAAAATTGGAATGAATTACAAATCTAAAGAAGTATTAGAAGAAGAATTCATTGCCAAAAGTAAATTTCAAAAAACTTTCATGAAAGAAATTAGGAGTTTTGAAGCAAATTTTTATGTTGCATTTTGAACATTATTTGCTTTATTAATGTACTATTTCAGTATGTTTTTTGCTTTAGAACTTGTTGTTCCTTATTATCCTGATGAAAGAGTAAAAATTGTTGATGATTCATTTTGAAATACTTATAATTTTGCAAATGTTGCAACTGTAGCAAATAACTTTATTCCAATTCCAGGAGGAGAAGGAACATTACAATTTGTTTTAATTAGTTTTTTTAATTCAACAACAAATAAACTAGCAATTCCAAAAGATTGAGATGTTTCAAAAACAATTAAACAAACTGTCTTTTTGTGAAGAGTATTTAATTATTATTTAATTATTATTTTTGGATCTTTTTATGTTTTAATTGTTGGAATTAAAATCTTAATTCAAAAAAATAAAAAACGACAAGAATTAATTAAATTTGGTTGGTTTCAAATAAGAAATTCTTAATGTAAAATGAAGTTAATATAACAATATTAGCAAACAATATAATTTTAAAAGAAAGTTATTATAAATATGAACATAGATTTTATTCAAAATGTTTATGTGATGGTTGGGGGATGATGAGTTTTTCTTTGATTCATCATTTTTACTTTAGCTATAGCAGTTTTAAGCATTACTATGGTACAAACCATTGAAAATATGGCTGCTAGAACCAAAAGAATAAAACCAATTTTTTATACAGCTATTTTATTAGCTTTTGCTACAAGTGTTCCTGAATTAATGACGGGGATTGATTCAAGTTTACTAACAAATCCTCAACCAATTTTTGCTTATTTTGATAATAGTGGTAGTAACTTCATGAATTTATTTACTGTAAGTATTTTTGCTTTATCATTTGCTTTTTACTTTGATAAAAAGATTATTTGTAGTATTAAAGAACACAAAATAACTAAATTAAAAATTGTGATAAATGCTAATAGAATTAGATATAAAAATAATTTGGTTGCTAGAACTTTTGATACTAGAAATAAAGATAATGTAGCAATTATTTGAATTTTAGTTGCTTTAAATATCATAATTGTTCTTGCATCATATGTTTTACCATTTTCAAATGCAATTATTCCAGGTTTAGAAATTTCAGCAATTTCTATAATTCCTATTGGAGTTTGAGTCATTTTCTTAATTTATTTATTATCAAGAAAAAGTGGCAAAGATGAAAAACCTGATGTTAATCAAGATGGTTTTTGATATAAAATTCCAAAAGTTTTATTATTTCTTTCTTTTTTAGTAATTATTTCTGCATTACTAGTTGTTTCAATTGTAGATGCAGATTTAGTGCAATCATTTAGTGATACATATCATATTGATGATGTGATATCTGGTGGATTAATTATGGCTATTGCTACTGGTTTACCTGAATTTGTAAGCAATTTTTACTTGTTTAAACGTCAAAGATTTAATATGGTACTTGAATCTATTGTAGGTTCATTATGAATGAATACCTTATTAATGTTTTTTATTGATGTTTGTTTTAGACAAGATGGATTATTTCATTATGCAAATCAAATGATTACATTACACAATGAATTAGCACCATATGGTGGAATAAAACATGCTTCAAATGAAGTTATACAAAATTTAACTAATAAATTAGTTCCATGAGAAAAAAGACCAATTGCTGGTGCTATGAAAAATGCTGTAATGATGGGTCCTTGAAATTGTTTGAGTTTATTAATGACTTGTTTTTTACCAGTTTTAATCTTAAAACCTGTTGGTAATCATAGATGAATAGGATTAAGTCTTTTATTCTTATTATTCTTAAGTTTTGTTGTAGGATTTAGTACAATTTCAAGTATGTATTGAAATTATTAAAATGAATTATTATAATTATTTAAAAAATGA
>JAFNRE010000085.1:0-5386 GCA_017385735.1 Mycoplasmataceae bacterium | reverse complement strand
TTTAATACAATCATTTTTTGTTTTGCTCTAGTAATTGCAACATTTAAAGCATTTCTTCCACCACTTCTAGCAACATATGTTGAATCTAAATAAGCATTCTTAGTATATGCAATACTAATAATCACTAAGTCTGCTTCATCACCTTGAATATTTTCTAGATTTTTTAAGATTACCCGATTTTTAAAAAGTAATTCATAAAGCTCATTCTCCTTACTTAATAATTCATTAACATAATCACATTGACTTTTATTTAAAGTCAATAAAATAATCTTGTTATATTTTGTATAATTTTGTTTTAATAACTCAATCATTTTAATTGCTTCTTCATGATTTGTTTGATAACTTCATTTTCCATTGACTTCAATAACTTCAATTGGATTATTATTGATTTGATTTAAATCAACTGATTTTAAATTTGAATTATAAAATTCCTTAGATGAAAAAGAAGTTAAACTTGCATTATTAGATCTATAATTTAATTCCAAAGTTAAAGAAGTTAAACCACTTGAAATAGCATAATTTAATAATGAATCTTCTTTTTCTTCACTAATTTCATTTTCATCATCATCTTCATTGATTCTAAAACCATATCAATTAGTTGGTTGCATTTGTTCATTATCTCCAGCAATAATTACTTTTTTAGCAATACTTAAATAAGGAATGGCTTTTTCTAAAAAAATCTGACTAGCTTCATCAAAAATTACATAATCATATTGATCTTTTTCAAAATCAATAAAAGATGATAAAGTATCTGGATTTGCAACAATTATTGGAAATAAATTTTTTAGTAAATTTTCATAAAATTTTAAGAATTTTTCTATAAATAAAAACCCTTGATCAATTTTTCCTTTCATTTTGTTATATTCATTTTTTAATGCTAATGATGTATTTATTTTGTGAATAAAACTATTAATTTGTTGTTTAATTAATAATTTTAAATTAGAAACAAAATTATTTAATTTAGGTAAAGTATCAAAGGGTTTATATAAATCATCATACAAATTTAAATAAATATCATTATCAAAATATTGATCAAGTTTTAAATAATCATCATATGTTAATTTAGATTCATTTAATGTGTTAAAGAATTTTTCATATTGATGAAAAAAATCATAAACATTTTGATCATAATCTTTCTTAAAAATTCCCTTCTTGTGATAACTAAAAAATGTTGCAAATTGTTCAATATTTATTCCAATTTGATTTTTGTATGCTTCATTAACTTTATCTAAAATCCCTTTTTCTTTAAAATCATTAACCAATTGTTTTATTATTAGAAATCTTTCTTTATTTAATGATTTATAAGATGCACATAAATTATAAAAATCATTTAAAATATTTTCATCTAAATTACTATATTTATTTTTTAAATCTCAATATTTTTGTTGTGAATTTGAAACTAAACTAGTAATATTGTCATCAACATTACTTAAATTATTTGTTTCACTTAATATTTCAAATAATTTTTGTAATTTTTTATAAAAATCTTCTTTAATCTTATTCTTATTAATACTTGTATCTTTTGGAGTTAACTGTAAACAAAAATATTGCAAATCATGCATTCTTTCTAATACAACATCTAATGCAACCTTTTTTTGTGAAATAAACAATGCTTTTTTATTTCTGTATAAGATATTTGCTAATAAATTTGCAATTGTTTGACTCTTTCCTGTTCCTGGAGGTCCAATAATAATTAAACTGTTATTTAATGCTTGAATAATGGCTTTTTCTTGACTTGGGTCAGTTGGACAAATTCTTACAATTGGTTCTTTTTTAATTATTAGATTATTTATTGCATTTTGTTTAAAACTAAAAATGTCATAATTTTCATCAATATGCAATAAATTATCCATTTTATTTTCTTTTATTAATCTTAAAATTACTTTTCTTAAAATTTGTCCACTTGTTGCAGCACAAAACATGCTAATTATTCCACTAGTTTTATGAATTTCATCTTCTAATTGAAGAATTTTAGTTTTTGAATCATTATTAAAGTTATTAGTTATTAAAATATCTTTATTGTTAATCAAATTATGAAAATAACTATTTAATTCTTCATTTAATTGGTTAATATTAATACTATTTAATTCTGGATTTAATTTAGGTGGATTAATTCCTCTTTGTTGTTCTAATAAAAATAATAGTTTTTGGTTTAATTCACAAAGTGGTGAATAAGAAGTTAAATAAACATCATTACCATAAATTTCAATATCAACTTTTTTCAAAATAAAAGGAGCTTGAATTTGTAAGGAATTAATATTTGTTTGTATGAAATATGTAGCAATATAATAAGGTCAAATTCCAGTTTCATTATAAAGTGTATGAATTTGTTTTTGAATATTTTTTCATTCAAATAAAAAATTACTTTTTTTCTTCTTTAAATTGTCTCAAATAATTTTTTTGTAAAATTCTGATTTTTGTTTATTATCTATATTATTTTTTCAATCCTGAATTTGATCTTTATTCAATAATTCACAAGATTTAATTTTTGAAAAAAAATCATCAATATTATTTTTAGCATTTTTTAATTCTTCTTCAATTTTAATATGTTCAATATCTGGATTTAATTGAATTTTAAAATCTGCATTATTTAAAATTATTTCAATATCTTGTTTTGTTAAAAAAGAATTAAGATCTTTATTAAAATTACTTAAATAACTAAATAACTCAGATGTAGTATTCTTATTTATTTCTAAAAGATTTCCTAAAATTTTTTGATATTTTTTGTCATTTAATTTAAGTTCTTTATAATTGAACTTTATTGAATCATCAGTTATTAAGTATGGTGTTTTAGTATTCATAAATTATTCCTTTATAACTAATTTAATTATTTTATAATTTAATAAATTTAAATTTTTTTAAACAATATTAAATATGAAAATTATTAAATTAGTTCCAAGAGGATTTTGTCAAGGTGTAGTAAATGCAATCAATGTTTTAAATGATGCTATTAATAATTATCCAAGTAAAAACATTTATTGTTTAGGATGAATTGTACATAATGAAAATGTTGTACAAGAATTCATTAATAAAGGTGTTAAATTCTTAGATGATAAAAAAACATCAAGATATGATTTAATCAAGAATTTAAATGATGAGAATGCAGTAATTGTTTTTAGTGCTCATGGTACAGCAAATGAAGTTTTTGAATTAGCACAAAAAAAGGGTTTTATTATAATTGATGCTACTTGTAAATATGTAAGCAAAATTCATGAAATTATTAAACAAAAAATTGAACAATACAAAATCATTTATATTGGTAAAAAGAATCATCCTGAATCTAATGCAAGTTTAAGTATTAGTAAAGATATTTTGTTTATTGATATTGATGAAGCAAGAAACAATAAATCTTATGAACACTTAAATTTAAATAAAAATGAAAAATATTATTTATTAAGTCAAACTACAATTTCTATTTTTGATTATTATGAAATTATTAAGTATTTGAAAGCAAATTATTCAAATATTGAATATGATTATGAAATTTGTGATGCAACAACAAGAAGACAAGAAGCAGTTTTAAAGATGGATGATGATGTTGAATTATTAATTGTTGTTGGTGATAAACAAAGTAACAATTCAAATCAATTAGTATATTTAGCAAAAACAAAAAAGATTGATAGTTATTTAGTAAATAATAAACAAGAACTAAAAAAAGAATGATTTTTGAATAAGAATAAAATTGCAATAACAGCAGGAACTAGTTCACCACAAGATAAAATCAGTGAAGTTATACAAGAAATTAAAAGCTATAATTTATAAATATTATGAGAGTTAGACACAACAAAAATGCTTTAAATTTATTATTAGAATATAAAAATCTTTATATACATGATGCATTAGCAAATCATGGAAAATGAAGATGATATTTTAATAATAATCATGAACTTTATATAGAAATTGGTTCAGGAAAAGGACAGTTTATTATTAATCAAGCTTTAAAATATCCTAATATTAATTTTATTGCTTTAGAAAAAGATGCAACAATCTTATTAAAAGCAATTAAAAAAGCAGATGATATTATTAAACAAGGATATATCATTAATAATTTAAAATTTACTTTAGCTGATGCTAATAAACTTGAATTTATTTTTGATGATAATGAAGTTGATAAGATTTTTTTAAATTTCAGTGATCCTTGACCAAAAAAAAGACAAGAAAAAAGAAGATTAACTTATATTAGTTTTTTAAAGCAATATTTTTTAATTTTAAAAAAAGCTCATGATTTAGAGTTAAAAACTGATAATTTGCAATTTTTTAATTATTCTATACAAAGCATTAAAAATAGTAACTTATTTAATATTATTTATTTAACTTATGATTTATATAATGAATTAAATAATGAACTTAATTTAAATAATATTGCTACTGAATATGAACAAAAATTTCACAATCAAGGTAATTTAATTAATAAACTGATTGCAAAATCATTAAAGAAATAAATCTTTAATTAAAGTATTTTAGAATTTTTTCAATAATTTTATTTGTTTGTTTTTTATTTATATAAAATTGATTATTAATTTGTTCAATAATCATTTTTGCTAGCATTTTATCATTAATTTTTAATTCTTTTTGTATGGTACTTGGAAAATAATAAAGATTAATTAGGTTTAATAATTGATAACTAAGATTTTGAATACTTATATCTTTATTAACTTCAAAATTAATGATATTTTTCATTTCTTTTATTTGTTCATTATATTTTTTTAAAAATTGATCATTAATTAATTCTTTCTTGTTAATAATTGCATTATAGAATTGATAATTATGTTTTGAATTCATTATTAAGAATTTTAACAATTCAAATTTTTCATCTTGTTTTATATCTTTTCTATTTAAAATTAATTGAAAGATTTCAATATCTTCTTCACAATCTATATTTTTAAATTTATTCAAATAAATATTTAAAAAACTTAAATTAATCTTTTTATCTTTAAGAATATTATTAATTAAATCAGACTTTTTTAAATTATTAAAATATTGCTTTTCTTCTTCTTTTTGTTTGGTTTGATTTAACTCAACACTCAATTTTTTTAATAAGTTAGTTCATTTACTATAAAAAGGTTCAGGAACATATGATGTATTAAGTTCATCTTTTAAAAGATGAACTAGTTCAAATTTTTTATCATCTTGTATTAGTTGTTGGATTTTTTTATCAAATTGTTCATAAAGATTCATTTTTTATTCCCTAAAACTATTTGATGGTTCTAAATCATTAAAATTAACAGTATCTAAATATTTTTTTAAAATATCATATGAAAAATTGTTGGTAAAGTAATTAACTTTAATTAATTTCTCCACTCTAGTTTTTGCATGATTAACAATATTTAAAATCAAATTTGGATAATGATATTTTTCTTGATTTTCATGAAATTCTTTTAAATCT